>JBGTAO010000027.1:0-4226 GCA_041749835.1 Gemmata sp.
CCGAGCCGGACGGCGCACCTGTGCCCGAGCGCATCGCCGCCACCAAGAGTTGCGAGGTTGTGCCAGACGCTCGCGGAGCACTGGCGCTGGGCACCGCATTGCGTGCCAGGGCTATCCGACGAGGCGGCTCCGGGAACCAAACCGGATCGGGAGCCATCACTTCTTCCGGAACAAACGGTGCTAGCGCATCGAACACTTCGGTTGGTGTCTGATACCGATTCTTGGGGGTCTTCGCCAGCATCCGGTTGATCACAGCGGCGAGTGTGCGCGGCACCTCGGGGCGCAATCGCTCAATGGGCACAGGGTCTTTGATCTGTTGCCAGACCAGCTTTTGCGCCGTTCTCGCTTCTGGGAACAACGTGCGACCACTCAGGATGAAGTACAGCGTGGCCCCCAGCGAATAAATATCCGCCCGCACATCGACCGCGTGGCTATCGACGGCCTGCTCGGGGGCCAGGTAATCGGCGGTTCCGAGTACGTGCTTGTTATCGAGTTGCTGCGTCAACCCCGCACCGGTTTCCGACTCGGAACGCACCAGCCCGAAATCGAGGATCTTGATCACCCCCACCCGATCGAGCAGCAGGTTCGCCGGCTTGATGTCGCGATGCACGAAGCCGAGTGCACTGGCATGGTCCAACCCGTAGGCCACTTGCCGGGCATAATGACAGGCGAGCCCCACATCCACCACGCCGTGCCGGGCCACCAGCGCCTGCAAACTCAGCCCTTCCACGTATTCCATCACCAAATACAGCAGTTTCTCATCCTGACAAAGATCGAAGACACGGACGATATTGGGATGATCAAGCGTTCCCGCCGCGCGTGCTTCCCGAAAGAAGCGTTCACGGGCCACCTTGTCGTTGTTCGAGAAAACGGGCAGCACCTTCAGCCCCACCAGTCGCCGCATGGTGAGGTGCTCGGCCAGGTAAACCTGCCCCATACCGCCCATCCCGAGTTGATCGAGGATGAGGTAATTGCCGAGTTGAAAGCCCTTGTACTTTCCCGCGGCGAGCTTGTCGGCGTGAAATCGCGTGATGTGTCCCGCTTCAATCAATTGATTGAGCAAGTCGGCCGGTGTCTTCGCCGGTCGCCCGGCACTGGCTTGCTGGCGGATGAACTGATCCAGATCATCCGGCGCGACGACACCGCTTCGCCGGACGCGATCGAGAAGTTCGGTAACAGTGTTCGGCGGCGGCATTGGCACCGCGGGCAAGTGGTCGGGCAGGAAAAGTTGCAATGCAGCATAGAACATTCCCGACCGGAATGGGAAGCAAAGTTGGCAACTTCGGTAGTGTGGGTTGTCGTGATTCTGGTGAATGTAGCGCCAACCGCACCAGCAATGGCATCAGAGCGTGACGATGGCACTGCTCCAGGTTAGCCCGCCGCCAAAGGCGACCATCACCACGGTGTCGCCCGGGCGGCAACGGCCGGTTCTCACGGCTTCGTCCAGAGCGATCGGCACGCTCCCGGCCGAGGTGTTGCCAAACTTGTCCAGGTTCAGCATCACCTTGTGCATCGGGAACCCGGTCGTTTCGGCGGCTGTCTCGATGATGCGCTGATTCACCTGATGCGGTACCAACAGGTCCACGCCGTTGATGCCTAACTCCCGGCAATCGTTCTCGGCCTGATGAATCAGTTCCACCAGCCGCGAGACCGCAAACCGGTAAACCTCACGTCCGCTGAGCCGCAAGTAATCCAATGGAGGAATCTTGGGCGGCCCCGGCGGTGGGTTGGGTGTCACTCGACTGGGAACCTGAATCAACTCTTGCCGCGAGCCATCGGCATAAAGTTGGATATTCCGCACCCCCGTATTGACGACCGGTGTAGCCGATAACACCGCAGCTCCCGCTCCATCGCCAAAAAGAAAGCAGGTGTTGCGGTCCTTGAAATCGACTGCGCGTGTCAACACATCGACACCGATCAGCAGGGCATTCTGGACCGCGCCGGTTCGAATAAACTGAGTGCAAACGGAAAGCCCGTAAATGAAACCCGAGCAGGCCGCGGAGAGATCGAACGCCGGAATGGCCCGACAACCGAGTTCCGCCTGAATCAGGCACGCCGTGGCCGGGCACATCATATCGGGTGTGACCGTGGCACAAACAATCAGATCGATCTCCTGGGGGGTGCGCCCTGCTGCTGCCAGTGCGTTGCGTGCCGCCACGATACCAAGTGTGGACGAGGACTCGCCCGGTCCAACGAAGCGCCGCGTGCAAATACCTGTGCGATTGCGAATCCATTCGTCGGAGGTATCCAGATACAGCGTATCGGCGAACTCGGAGTTCGGGACTACACGTGATGGCAGACAACTACCAGTTCCAGTCAACGCCACGCCGAGGAGTTGGGTCATCGGGGGAACCCTGGGAAAAGAAATAAGCCCGCAGCTAACTCTATTAGGTGTACCGAATTCCGTTCACTTTCGCCAGATATTGGCTACATCAGAACCCAATCCACATGGTGATACTGCTCTTACGGATTCCTAAGATCCAACAGCAGAAGCGTGAGGTGAAGATGGGTAAGCTGAGGCCAGACGAGCCGCCATGGTACGCCGACGGACTCGCTTTTGAATGCACTCGCTGCGGCAAATGCTGCACCGGCGACCCGGGCTATGTCTGGGTAACTGAGGACGAACTGGCAGCCATTGCCCAGTTCTTGAACGAACCACTCCACGAAGTGCGTGCCGTGTACACCCGCCGGGCTCGTGGGCGGACTACGCTACGCGAACGCGCCAACGGCGATTGTACTTTCTGGGACGCCGCCAAGGGTTGTACCATCTACTCGGTGAGGCCACCGCAATGCCGCACCTGGCCATTCTGGGAAAGCAACGTGGCCACACCCGAGGACTGGGAACACACCTGCCAGGTCTGTCCGGGGTCCGGGCAAGGCGACGTAATCCCTGTCGAAGAGATCAGCCGGCGATTAAAGATAATCAAAATGTGAATCGCACGAATCACTTTTCGGCAGTGCCAGAATCTTCCATCACACCCTGCGACCGATTACGCTGTGGTGGCCAGAGAACCCTCTCTTCAAACTGGAGTTGCACCATGTGCTCGCGTTACTCTCGGCTACTCCTGGGGACAACCGCGGCGCTCGCGCTCGGCTTCTTCATCCCCGCCTGCAACAAAAAGAAAGAAACGGCGTCCAACACCACGGAGGCCAAGGGGCCGCCCGCCGGTTCCGGTGGTTCCAAGGGTGGCGGCATGCCCGGCGGCAACAACAAAGGTGAACCGGGTGTGCCCCTGCCTCCCGGAAACGGCCCCGTGCTCGGCACCGGCAATGCCGCGAACAAACCGATTACCCAGAACAACCTGAAGCAGATCGGCCTCGCCTTTCACAACCTGCAAGACATCTACCAGGCTTTCCCGGTGGCGATTGCAGATAGTACGGGCAAGCCGGGGTTGAGCTGGCGGGTAGCCATGCTTCCTTTCCTGGAGCAGGACACGCTTTACAAGCAATTCAAACTGAACGAACCGTGGGACAGTGAGCACAACAAGAAGTTGATCGCCCTCATGCCGAAAACCTTCGCACCACCGGGCATCGACACCCAAGGCTACACCTACTATCGCTCGTTCAGCGGCCCCGGTGCCATTATGCCGCCGCACACACGCCCCGGCACACCGGGCCAGGTCATCCCGGGCAACAAGATTTTCAGCATTCCCGACGGTACTGCCAACACACTGATGGTTGCCGAAGCAACCGAACCGGTGATCTGGACCAAGCCCGACGACTTGCCGTTCGCTGCCGGGGTTCAGCGTCATCCCAAGTTGGGCGACGGCGTCTACAAGGGTGGCTTCTACGCACTCATGTGTGATGGCTCCACCCGCTGGATTCCGGGTACCATCGATGTCACGAACCTCTGCAACGCGATTCAGACCAACGACGGCAACATCGTCAACTTCCCGTGAGTGTGAATCGGAGAGCCAGAAGCATCACGGCGTTGCTGGGGTGCTTCTGGTCAACGCCACCGCGACTTCTCCAGCTAACTGCGCGTTCGCCACGATTAGCCGCCGATTGGCGATCAACGTCTTCCCCTGGCTCACGATTGCAAGCCGCTCCAGCAAGAATGGCGTGAGCCGGGCTCCGTTGGCACCGGTCAATCGGGCGTCTTCGGATGCGATCGCGAGCCAGTCCGCGAACTGCTCCGCCGGCACCGCAACGCTCGTGGGGCAAGGCTGCGCCAACACGGCTCCGCCACCGCCCAGGATCACATGGGCTGCAAACACGGCAGCCGC
>JBGTAO010000028.1:0-5320 GCA_041749835.1 Gemmata sp.
CCGCAAATGCCTGGGCCACGCCCAGGCCGATCCCCTGACTACTTCCTGTCACGAGTGCCGACTTCCCCTCCAACATGACTCTTCCCCGCTGGTGTCCAAACACAATTCAGGATACGTTACGAAGAACTCCTGGGGGAACCACGATGCGAGTGAATCCGACACAGATCTTCCGCGATCCCGGTGCGGCCAATCGGTATCTGCCCGAGGGACCGCGACTGTTGGACTCCCAGGAGCCGAACCGACTGGTCTGGATCAACATTCAGTCGGATCGTGAGGGCAACCCGGGGGCGCTTCTTTTCAGTGAACTGTCCGACACGGCCCGCGTGAACATCGTTGCGTGCCCGGGTCGCCCGGGGTTCGTGTTACCTATTGCGGGTGGCGATCGGTTGCTCGTCGGGCTCGATCAAGCATTACAGATCTGGGATGCACAACGAGGCTTTTCTGAGCCGTTGGTGCGCATTCCCGATGCCCATCCCCGAACGATCATCAACGATGCTGAGATCGTGCCGGGTGGGAAGGCTGTCGTCTTTGGTACCAAGGACTTGTTGTTCCAGGAACCGCTGGCCAATCTCTATCTGTACACAGTCGAAGACAACACGCTGTCGTTACTTGCCGATCAGCAAACCTGTTCGAACGGCAAGGTCTTTCGCGCCGAAACCGACGAACTGGTGCTGTTCGATATCGATACTCCCAAGCAAACGCTGGTTCGCTATCGGCTGGATGTGGAACGCCGGCAAGCGGTGACAAGTGGTGTTGCCATCGACTTGACAAGTTACCCCGGCTTCCCCGATGGAATGTGCGATTGCGGCGACGGCACCGTGATTGTGGCGTTCTATAATCCGGAGCAAGCGGCCGAGGGTCATGCGATTCGATTCCACCTCACCAGCGGCAGCGCGATCGAAAAGTGGACCACTCCGGGCGCACCCCGTGTGACTTGCCCTGTGCTGATTCCGTACCTTGATCGTGTGAAACTCGTCCTGACCACGGCCATCGAAGGAATGCCGCCCGAGATGCTGGCCCAGTGCCCCAACTCGGGTTGCCTCTTCATCGGCGATACCGACCTGATCCGAATGCCGGAGCCACAACGGCTCCAATTCCCACCGAATCGGTCGCACTGAGACCGCTTGCAGGAGTGCGACAGTCGGCTTACCATCGCGCCACCGCAGAATGGGTTCCCGATTGGGGAACGCTTTCGCCGGAAATGTGTGATCACCGTGAGAAGTGTTGAAGAAAGGAATCTGAGATGACAAAGTCCGTCTTGATGGCCGGGGTGCTCGGTGGCGTACTCGGCGGTCTGGGAGCCTATCTTGCTGTATTGTGGCTCAAACCGGTCGAGGCCGCACCAACCAACGCGGGCGTGGCGACACGCGAACCGGCGTCCCCTGAAGCGCGTGCCGTGGCCGAAGCATTCGTCAGCAAACTGCGAACGGGGAAGTACGATGAATTCGCGCTCGATGTGAAGTTGGGCATGAGTGCCCTCCCGGACAAGGAGTTTGCTGTCTTCAAGCAGAAGTTCGAGGAAGCGCTACTCCTGGCGCACGGTGTGTATGGAACCCCGACAGGTGAGGTGGAACTGATCGGCGAGACTGCCTTGACGCCAAACCTGGCGCGGTTTGTCTACCTGCAAAAGTTCCCACGTGGCGCGATGGTCTGGTTCTTCGTGCTGTACAACACACCCGAAGGTTGGCGTCTCAACGGGATCGTGTTCAACAAGGATCTCATTCACGCTTTTCCCAGCGGTTCGTGAGTGTGCAACTGCTCTCAACCCCATTCCCATGCGGTCGGTCCGTGCCGGCCCACAGGAGTTCCAATGCGAATGATCCTCTCCGGGTTTGTGGCCCTTCTCGCGGTCTCCACTGTGATGGCCGAACCCGAGAAAGCCGGCCATCGCGTGCTGGCACAAGACAAAGGGAAAGTGTCCATCATCGGCCAAGATGGCAAGGTGGAATGGCAAGTGGAGTGCAAACACAATTCGCACGATATCGCCCTGTTACCAAACGGTAACTTGTTGCTGCACACGGGAGCGACAACCGTAACCGAGATGACACCCAAGAAAGACGTGGTGTGGAAATATACCGCGAAACCGAAGCCCGGTTACAAGGGCCGGATCGAGGTTCACGCCTTCCAACGACTTCCCGATGGGAACACCCTGGTGGCCGAGAGTGGCAATCGCCGTTTGGTGGAAGTGGACGCCGACGGGAAGATCGTCAAAGAGATTCCGCTTCAAGTGAAGAACCCCGATCCGCACCGTGATACGCGCCTGGTGCGCAAGCTGGAGAGTGGCAACTACCTCGTTTGCCAGGAAGGCGATGGTTGCGTCCGCGAGTACGATGCCACGGGTAAGGTGATCTGGGAGTACAAACTCGATCTGGGTGGTCGGCCTGAGGCTCCGGGGCATGGCCCGGAAGGGCATGGCACCTCCGTGTATGGTGCACTCCGCTTGAAGAACGGGAACACGGTAATTGCCGGTGGCAACAACAATCGCGTGATCGAGGTGAACCCGGAAGGCAAAATTGTCTGGAGTCTCGATCAGAAGGAACTGCCCGGAATCACACTCGCATGGGTGACGACGTTACACGCGCTTCCCAATGGCAATTTGATCGTGGGCAATTGCCACGCAGGCCAGGATCACCCGCAACTATTCGAAGTTACACGGGAGAAGAAAGTCGTTTGGACCTTCAAGAACTTCGAGGTGTTCGGGAACAGCCTGGCCAGCGCTCACGTTTTGGATTTGCCCGAAGGCACCCGCCGCTGAGTTCGTCACCCCGGGCGTGTGACGACGGCCACGATGCTTTCGGCGCGACCCAGCAAGTAGCAGCCCCACTCGGCCAGGCGGGCGGCCGATCGCACGGTCATCAATCGTGTGAACCCGCCTGCCGTCCCGGTTCGATTGGCCTGGACTGCACTGGAGCAGAGCCAATCGGCGTGCGCGGCACTTCGTAATGAATCGATCTGGAACCCGCCGATTTCGAGCATCGTTCGCAAGGACTCCGGCGTGAAGTGCGTGAGGTGCCGTGGCAGATCTAATCCGAACCATCGCTCGGCAAACCACCGGGCTGGTAAGCTCGCATAATTCGGGACTGCCACGATCAGCTTGCCACCTGGAACCAAGAGCTCATATGCCGCCCGTAAGATCTGGAGAGGGCGATGGACGTGCTCCAGCGACTGCCACATCGTCACGACTTCGAACGAGCATGGCCGCAGGTCGGGGTGGGGTAACGTACCCGAAAGCGCCTGGATCTTGGGCGTCTGATGTATCGCGCGGATCACTTCAGGAGCCAGGTCCACTCCCGTGACAGTCCAGCCCAACCGGGCCATGCGATGCAAATAGCTTCCGCTGCCACAACCGAAGTCGAGCAATCGGCCGGGTGGATCGAGCGGTAACAGCCCCCGCCGCTCGGGGCATGGTCGCCCGAGAATCCAGGACCAAAAGCGCGAAGGCATTCGGTTGGAACGGCGGCCGCGGTGCGGCAGGTGTGGCCCATACTCGGACGGATAGAAGCGACTTATTGTGCCGGGAGAGGGTCGAGGATTCGTATAGTTGAGGCCGCATCGCCGACATTGCACAATCGCAAATCGGAGGCCCGGCCCCGCACTGGGAATGGGGTCCGCCGCTTCGGTCAAAATCTCGGCGTCGTCACGCCCACACAGGAGGCACGCAGTATCTTCCCAGGCCACCCCGGAGGCCGAGAGAGCGTGTGGAACTGTGAGTGGACGATCAAGCAACATGCCGGCCCTTCCCTGAGCCCGGATAAAGAAGTGAAAGACCCTACTCCAAACGCCTGAGCAGCGTCAACACAGACTTGCCAGTTGCTGCAGGCGGGTTCATTCCTTCGCTCCGCTCAAGATCCAATTTCTCAGCAGGAGTAGTTCCTGGTCATTCGGCTTGGGCTTGTCCCGGGGCATGTCTCGCTCGGTGATGCTTGTGTAAAGATCGCTCGACTCAGGCTTGCCCGGTACCAGCACGTCCCCGGAGCTACTCTTCATTTTGCTGACTGAGGTGAGGTCGATATCGCCTTTCGCTTTGCCCGTGGCACCGTGGCAGTTGAGGCAGTGGCTCCGCAAGATCGGCAGTACCTGGCGGAAGGAAACCGGCGTGACCTCTCCCGAGCCCGGGGGTGTCTTCTTGGGTTCAGTTTTCTTGGGTTCAGTTTTCTTGGGTTCAGTTTTCTTGGGTTCAGTTTTCTTGGGTTCAGTTTTCTTGGGCTCTGGTGTGGGTGGCTCGACTGGGTTTGGAGGTTGCGCGGGAGGAGTTTTGGGAACGGGCGGTTTCGCACTCTCGTTGGAGAGTGGTGGAGCGGGTAGCGGGGTTTGCGTTACGGTGATCGTGCGGGGTTGTTCGTAGCCCGTTACGATGCCAAAGAGAAAGCCCACGATTAGCAAAGCGCTGTAAACGCTCACGCCAATGATGTGGCTATTTTCGGAGAGCCCACGGGGTTCCTGAGGTTCCAGGAGCGATTCAAGATCATCGGCATCAGAGTCGTTCACACGGCACCAACTGTGCGAGAGTAATGCCCTTCAGACGCTCACAGCCCCGCAAGAGTTCCCCACCCGAGCGGAACTGCGAATGACACCAGTTCCTACGGCACTGGACCCGTACGATCCGCCGCACGGCCACACGGAAAAGGGTCAGCGCGGGTGTAACAACTCGAACATGCCCGATCGTGTCGATCGGTCGCCGAGGGGCAGCTACTGAGCTTGGCAAATCGGCGGAGTCGTGAGATCTTCCGCTACCTCACCAGCATGTGTATCGTTTTCACGCAAACCCGGTGAGGAGGATCTTTTCACTCTGGAGAACAAACGATGCGGGCATTCCTGGCGATTCTGGCGGTGGCAGCTTGGGCAACTCCTGGCTTCTCACAAGAAGCGCCCAAGCCCGGGCCAGAACACGAGGTTCTCAAGCAAATGGTGGGCAACTGGGATTTGACGATGAGCTTCGGTGGGATGGAAAGCAAGGGGAGCGTTGTTTACCAGATGGAAGTCGGCGGGTTATGGCTGGTGGGGAATCTGAAAAGCGAACTGTTCGGTGCCAAATATACCGGCAAGGGGTTGGACACTTACGACTCCAGCAAGAAGAAGTACGTTGGCATCTGGATTGATAGCATGGGCACCAGCCCGATGATTTTGGAAGGCACCTACGACAAGGAAACGAAGACGATGACAATGTCTGGTGACGGCCCAGGTATGGATGGCAAGCCCACCCAATACAAGTCGGTCACGGTGTTCAAGGACGCCAACACCATGAACTTCAGCATGTACGTTGCCGGTGGGAAAGAGCCGGAGTTCACGATAGTTTACAAGCGGAAGAAGTAACTTGAGT
>JBGTAO010000029.1:0-3755 GCA_041749835.1 Gemmata sp.
GCGCGGAATACACATTTGCTGCTTGACGGTACGCCAACGATATGAGAATGTCAAACTTCTCCAAAGCCTGCTGGCTCGGGTTCTGCTCCGTCCCAGAGTACGCCCACCTACCTGTATCCACGCCGCGTTGCTCCCCCAACATCCCGCTTCTGCTGCCCCTTCCGGAAGTCATCATGTTCCAGATGGATCTTGGCTCTTCCAGTCGTTATTGCGATGGTGTCTCTCGCCGCAACTTCCTGCGGTTGGGAGTCGCTGGGATGGCGAGTGTGGGACTACCGGAACTGATGCAAGCTCAGGCAAAGACCGCCAGCAAGCGGAGTAGTAGCGACACCGCAGTCATTCTGATCTGGCTCGATGGCGGCCCCGGCCATATGGACATGTACGACATGAAGCCCGATGCCCCGGCGGAGTATCGTGGCATCTGGAAGCCCATCCGTACGAAAGTCCCGGGATTCGACATCACCGAACTATTCCCCAAACAAGCGATGATGACCGATCAGTTTTCGATTGTTCGCTCGCTGTATCACGACACTGGCGACCACTTTGCCGGTGGCCATCGCATGCTCACGGCAAAAGACATGGGCGTGAGCGGGGCGAACACCGCGCAGAAGTTTCCCGGAATTGGCGCAATTGTGAATCGTGAGATCGGGCCTCGTGTCAACGGAATGCCGGGTTACGTCGCCGCACCCCATGCCGCGAGCATTGGATTAGCTCCGGGGTACTTCGGTGGGCACATGCTCGGGGCCCAGCACGATCCGTTCTTGACCGGCGATCCGAACACGCCGAACTTCCAGGTTCGCAACCTCAACCTTGCCAGTGGCTTGACCGTTGAGAAGCTCGATGATCGCCGGGAACTGTTGAATCACTTCGACACGGCTCGGGCTCATCTGGATCGAAATCCCACCGCGCAGGCGCTGGATCGCTTCGGCCGTGAGGCATTCGAGTTCGTAACCGGGCCAACCGCACGCGAAGCATTTAATATCGACAAGGAGCATGGAAAACTCCGCGACCGCTATGGCCGAAACACCTGGGGACAATCCACACTCCTGGCTCGCCGTTTAGTCGAGGCGGGTTCGACATTCGTCACTGTCCATCTTGGTGGTTGGGATCATCACTGGAACCTGAAGTCGGGGTACGAAGACTACCTCCCAAAGGTCGACGCAGCGGTTGCAACGCTGTTCGAAGATCTCGCTGACCGTGGTCTGCTCGATACCACGTTAGTGGTGCTGTGTGGTGAGTTCAGCCGCACGCCGAAGATGAACGATGGTGGCAACGGCGGAGCCCCCATGAGCCAGGGGACACCCGGGCGCGATCACTGGGGCAATTCGATGTTCTGCCTGATGGGCGGAGGCGGTGTGAAAGGGGGCCAAATTATCGGCTCAACCGATCGGCTCGGGCAGCGGCCCCAGACCCGCGCCGTAACGCCTTCGAACATCCACGCCACGATCTACCATGTGCTCGGCATGGATCCGAAGCTTCAGCTACTGGAACCAAGTGGCCGGCCCGTGAACGTGCTTGATGATCCCGAGCCAATTCACGAGCTGCTCTAACGGATCTTTGCTGAAGTCATTCGCGTAAGCCAGGCGAGACAGCGTGTGCCTGGGCGCTGGCTCACTCTGCAGGTGGTCGTGTTCTCACTTCACGTCGATCACATAAATCTCGCTGGCACCGCTTCGAGTCGAAATGTACGCCAGTTTCTTCCCCTTGGGGTGCCACACCGGGCTCGTATCCTGGGCCGGATGATCAGTGAGATTGACCAGGTCTTTCCCATCGGCAGTCATGAGCCAGATGTCGTAGTTGCCCGCTCGATTCGACACGAAGGCGATTTGCTTGCCATCCGGTCGCCATGCGGGCCACGCATCCAGGAATTCGCCATCGGTGAGTTTGCGCGGTTTGCTACCATCCGCATTCATGACGTGGATTTTTTGCCGACCAGAGCGACCGCTGGCAAACGCAATTTCTTGACCGTCTGGCCGCCATGCGGGATGGAGATCGTAGGCCAAGTCGCGAGTCAGGCGGGTTACGTTCTTCCCTTCTGCGTCCACGATATACAGGTCCGGATTCTTGTCGCGTGTGGAAACCCACAGCACGAGCTTGCCAGCTGGACTCCAGCGCGGCGACTCCTCAAACGCCTGATGTGGCACCAAGGTTTTGTCGTCACTCCCATCGGCCAGGCACATGTTGATGCGCAACTTCCCGTCGGTGCCTTCGAGTTTATCGTAGACGTAAACGATGCGCTTGCCGTCGGGTGAGAAGTGACCGTCGAAGTGTGGCTCCTTGTGCTCGGGGAGCAAGCGCTTCATCTCCCCGCCTTCGGCTGGCATCGTCCAGAGCGCCATCTTCCCGAGATGAATCCGAGTGAACAACAGTGTCTTCCCATCGGGGGACCACTGGAGATGCTGTTTGAAGCTGCCCTCGGTGGTTAACCGTGTCGGTTCCGCTGCGAGCGTCGGTGCTGAGATGAGGCCCATGAACAGAGCCGCAAGCGGCGAAGCAACCCGCGTCATGGTCGATCCTCCCGGTTACCCACACTCAAGCTTGCTCGAAACACCTAAAAGAGTTCCTCGATCACGCGCCCATTGGGGGTGAGCCCGAGACCGGTAATCTGTTCACTGGTCAAGCCGACTTGTTGGAGCACCGTGGTATTGAGATCGGCTGGCGTCAGCGGGGTATCGGCTGGTTTCGCGGCCTTGTTGTCGCTTGTGCCAATCGCGCGACCGCCGTGCACCCCCCCGCCAGCCATCAGTGCCGAATAGCAGCCAGGCCAGTGCTCGCGCCCAGCTTTATCGTTCACCTTGGGTTCCCGACCAAATTCCCCAACTGCAATCACGAGTGTTGTTGCCAGCAAGCCGCGTTCGTCGAGATCGGTGATCAGTGTGGAAACCGATTGATCGAGCCACGGGGCATGGCGATCCTGCATGATTTGGAAGTTTCGGTAATGGTGATCCCAGCCACCGTCACCGCTATCCTCTTCGGCCTCGACGTGATCGCTCCAGTTCACTTGAACGAACGGGACATTGGCTTCCACCAGACGCCGGGCCAGTAAGCACGACTGACCGAAACGGGTGCGGCCATAGCGATCGGCGACCGCGGGCTTTTCTCGGGACAGATCGAACGCTTTCGCGGTATGCGGGGAGGTCAGCATCTCCAGTGCCCGGATTCGGTAGGCATCGAGTTGCTCGGTACCCGCGAGGTGTTCGGTAGTTCGCTGTGCGTCACCGAGGGCCGCTAACAGCGACTGGCGATCGGCCATGCGCTCGGGTGTCAGCTCGCGTGGCAGTTGCAACGCCGGGATCTTGGTGCCGGTCGCGGGGTCGTACTCCATGCGGAAGGGATCCCACGCGGCTCCGAGCGGCCCGCCACCTTCACCGATGATCGCTTTCTTGCCCTGGTGGAGCTTCCCACCAATCACAAAAAAGGGATGCATGGTCTCACGCCGTTTCGCTTCCGGTGCAACACTCAGCGCCTTGCCCACAATCGAACCCAGCGCGGGCCGCGGCGAACCAGGCAACGGCTTGCCATCGAGGCCAGTCCCCCCAGCCCCGCTGCCCGTCAACCCGATGGTGCCAGCGATTCCGTGATCGTTCGATTGCGTGGTGAGCGTGCGGAGAACAGCGAGCTTGTTCGTCACTTTCGCCAGATGCGGGAAGAGTTCGCAGAACCGCACACCGGGTATCCGGGTCGGAATCGTGCCGAACGGGCCGCGATAATCGAGCGATGCGTTCGGTTTCGGATCGAAGGTATCGAGTTGACTC
>JBGTAO010000030.1:0-8063 GCA_041749835.1 Gemmata sp.
CGGTGCTCTGTTTTGGGGCGATCTTGATTACCCCCGACACACCCATGCTGTTGTTTTGGGCGCTGTATTTGATGTGGTTGGTGAAAGTTCATGAACGACTTGTGACGGCTGCACCGAGTATTGGGTTCTGGTCACTTGGTGGTGTGATCTTGGGGTGTGGAATTCTAGGAAAGTACACCATGGCTTTGGCTGCACTTTCCGGGAGTGTCACGTTTCTATTCGTGCCCAATATCCGCCGCTGGTTACCCGGGTACTTTCTGCATGCACTGGTGGCGTTTCTGATCGCGTCCCCGATTCTCATTCACAATGTTTATCACGATTTTGTGCCGATCCGCTATCAATGGAAGCATTCGATGAGCAGCCCACAACCTGGGCTGATTCCGTTTGCGGAATTCGTCGGATTGCAACTGCTTTTCTTTGGCACCATTCCGTTTGTGGTTTTCGTCTGGGGGATTCGTCACTGTCGGGAACTGGTCGCGGAACCGCGCCTGCGCGTGTGTGCCTGCCTGTTCCTGTTGCCCTTCGCTTTCTTTCTGTTCAAAGCGACGCGGGGCCGTCTGGAAGGTAACTGGGCGTTCCCGGCTTATATCGCATGCTGGCCTCTGGCGGCCGCCTGGTACAGCGGGGTGAAGAGTTCCTCACGCTGGCGCTGGGCGACACGCGGGGGCTTTGCGATTCCGCTGGGAGTCACACTCTTTCTCACCGTCCACCTCGTTGCACCGATTGAGTATTTTCCGATCTCGCTCGATCGGGCAACACGGCAACATGGGAAGATGGAAGCCGCGTGCGCTTTTGCGAACGCGTTGCGGGAGAGTGGTTACGAAGGGCCAGTGTATACCAGTACCTATCAATGGACGTCGGTGTTGCGCTGGCACGGTGTCGATGCAAGGCAGCTTGCCGGTTGGTCACGGCCAAGTCATTTCACGACACCACCGCAAACACTCGAAGATTCGAGGACAGTTACGGTGTGTTCAGAAGGATTCTTGCCCGAGAAGCTAGCCGGTCGGTATGCAGTGCCACAAATTGTGGGTTATTATCCGATCAAGGTTCGTGGACAGGAGTTTCCCGGTCTGTGGTGGTTGCAATACTCCGAGCAACCATTTCCGCGACCAAACGATCCATGACAATCGGGGCTTGCCGAGAAGTGGAAAGTCCCCTCACCAGCGTTATTTCCAGGTTGTTTGTCCTACCCCGTTTGTGACTCATGCCCCGCCGCCCAACGAAAATCACGAAGTCCGACGAATTACCCGAGTTGCTGGTTGCGACCGCTCCGGAGTTCCAAGAGTGCCTGGAACATCTGGCCGGTTGCTCAGTCATCGCATTCGATACCGAGTTCGTTGGCGAAGATGCTTACCGACCGGAACTCTGCTTGGTGCAGGTTGCGACGCCGGAGCGGCTCTACGTGATCGACCCGTTCTCCGTCGGCTCGCTCGACGCATTTTGGCAGTTGCTGCTTGATCCGAATCGAACAACCGTGGTGCATGCCGGCCGTGAAGAAGTACGAATGTGTCACTTTATGGTCGGCCAAACACCGGTCACTCTGTTCGATATCCAAATTGCCGCGGGGCTGGTGGGAATGGCCTACCCCATCAGCTACGGTGGGTTAGTGTTTGAACTGATGGGCCTGCGGATGACCAAAGGCGAAACCTTAACCGACTGGCGACGACGGCCGCTCCTTCCGGCACAACTCCGGTATGCATTCGATGACGTCCGATATCTGCTACCTGTCTGGAAGAAACTGACCGATCGGCTCAAGCGGCTGAAGCGGCTCGATTGGTCTACAGAGGAATTCGCCACGTCGATTCAAAAGGCCATCGGCAGCGAAGAATCGACTGCCGAACGTTGGCGCAAAGTGAAGGGAATTGGGGGTCTGGATCGCAGGGGGCTTGCGGTAGTCCGGGAGATCTTTGCCTGGCGGGAACGCTTTGCAGAACGGGTGAATCGACCACCGCGGCAATTATTGCGCGATGATCTGCTCGTGGAAATCGCCCGGCGAGCACCACTCAAGGTCGAGGATCTCTCGGCTTATCGCGGAGTACCTCGGAATGAAGTGCAACCGATCCTGGCTGCAGTCGTAAAAGCGCGGTCACTTCCCGGTACGCAGTGCCCCGAGCCTGAGCAGCGCGAAAGCGATCCGCCGCATGTCGTGCTCCTGGGGAATTTGCTCAGTGTCGTGTTGGCCGATTGGTGCAATCGGCACAAACTTGCTCCGAATCTGGTGGCATCGGGCTCCGATCTCAAGGCCGTGGTTCGCTCGCGTGTCTATCAAGAGCCGCTCTTGGATATCCCGTTGGTGCGGGGGTGGCGCGCGGCGCACGTACTCGAAGAGTTACAGGCAATTCTGGCAGGTACGAAAGCGATCCGCGTGGTGAACCCAGGTTCTGCAGCTCCACTCACGGTTGTTGACTTGAATCCTGATTCGGAGACCGCACCGGACCACACACCGGAAGAAGGTGCAGTATGATGATCGGAGACTGCCTGATCGAACGTGAACGATTGCCACACCGGTGCTGTTATGTCACACGCTCTGAAGTGTCCCAATCATAGCTGCCCCTATCTCTTTGATCCCAGTAGTGTCCCGACAGGGGTTGTCTTGGCCTGCCCGCGTTGCGGGATGCGATTTACACTTGGCCCTCCGGCCTCACCTCCTGAGCACTATCCCGGGGCACCAGCTCTGAACGCACTTGCAGCAGCTAACCCAATCCTACCTTTTGGATCGGCTGCGACGGATGGCCAAGCCCCCACTGCCGCTTCTCCGGCACAGCCAGGTCCATTAACTACTCAACACGTCCATCCCGCCGGGAGTGCCGTTCCGAGCGCGAATCGACCGCGCACGAAGAAAAAGTTGACGGATCGGCCACACCTTCCTGTTCGCGAGTCCGGCTTCCAGCGCCTCATCTTGGCGGGAATCGCAGCGGTGCTGATGGCAGGCACGGGAATTGCCATCTGGTACAAGCTCAGTCAGAAACCTGAGGAACCAGAAACCAGTACGACAATGCTGTTCAAGGAAGTGAATCTGGGGATCGAACCGCTCACGGCACCCTGGACGCGAGACGAGCAAACGAAAGGCAAGCTGGGGTCGCCGTACTTCCTGGTCTATCGGCGGGACAATCCCGATGCTTACATCGCGTTTGGTGCCCGAGATTATGATCCCAGTTCCCCACGGGCGAGCGATCTGCGCCGCTACCAACTCGAACCGCTTGGCCAACTCCTCGAAGCCGGGACACTTCAATCATTTCCCCTGCAAGATCCGAAGTGGATGGGACAGGAGGCCACTGGCTTCAAGTTCCGCGGTCAGTTAAAGACGGGTAGCTCCATCGAAGGAGAATCTTATGCCGTTGTGAACAAGGGCATCGCGTACTGGTACCTGGCGTGGACCGGTGAGAACGAGATTTATCAGGAGCAACGAGCGGCATTCGCGGAAGCACGATCGGGAACCAAGCTCCTGGATTTACGCAATGACTGGAAAGAAAAGCAATCACCGATTGTTACCTTCAAGAACAACGTCATTGGCTACACACTTCTTGATGGCGAAGGGCAATGGAAAGAAGTGACAGGAGAATCTGATCTCAAAGCTGAAGGGCCTGAAGCGGATAAACTCCTGCGGCTTGTGCTCGGGCGGAAAGCCAACACTCAGCACATCGGTTCCCTGGTCGTCTTTGTTCTTCCAGCTTCGACCGAACCATTAGTTGCAGCCAAAGAATTCATTACTTCCAAGCGAGTCGCCGAGCTTGCGGCAGCGAACCCAGATTTCACCGTAGAGTTTCAGGAGCGTGCTGGTCCAATTGCGGGAGCTACGGCACCAGTGGGTGTGGAGCCAACGGCACCCGTACTTCGACTTCAGAGCCGGGTTGCAAACGCCTCAGGACAGGATCGACTTCACGTCATTTCCGCCAAGCAAATCGGTGACAAAGTGATTGCCGTGCATGCCTGGGGCGATCTGTCGGAGCGCGAGCTTTTCGAAGGCGTGTTCGTGCAGATCGCCAGTTCACTCCGGGCAAGCGAATGATCCAGGCTCAGTTGCCATTGGGCAACACACTCGGAATCACGCTGGGCTGGAGCGAACCCGATGGCACAGCACCAGGTGGGAGCGCGTCGATGGGAACCGGCGCGGGTTGACCTCGCGGAATTGCCGGCCGCTCGGGCGGGGGTAATGTTTGGCCGCGTTGTCGCAATGCATCCGCGTTGTTAAGCAAGTCGTCGACTCGCGTTTTCGTGGCTTCGTGCATGTGGAAATAGTAGCGCCGGGTATCCCGGATATGGAAGGGCCAAATCACCTCGGCCAGGAAGTCGAACGGTGGGTAAGCGTACCAGGGTGCGGTCACGTGGACACGCTGGGTGAGTGTCTCGTAATTCGGTTGGACAAGTGTGACCGTGTAGTAACCGTAGTACTCGAAAGGTGTGTGGGCCGGAGCCGCACCAATGGGTCGGTTATCCAGGAAAACCTGGGCATTGGGGACATTCGACTCAATAACAAATCGACGATCGACACAGCCGGTCGCTGTCAGGCTCGCCAGGAGTCCAACGGTTACCAACACGCGGATCGACTGTCCGGTCGTCATGGGGTGCTCCCCAGGCCTACATCGCACAATTGACAATTTCGTGACAGCGGCCTGCATACCCTGACCGTCCGTTCGGGTCAAGCGGACCCGGATGTCGTGAGATTTCCGTTCGCAACGAAGCACAACTGGCAGAGATGGCGTAAGATGTGATTAAGCCCCGAATTTCAGGCGAGGATGGTCCGTGTCGGCATTTGAGCCCGTCCGTTATGCAGCCCTGACCGATGTCGGGGTCAAGCGGAGCCATAATCAGGACGCCTGCGCTGCGCAACCGGCGGTCGACGCCGCCGGGTACGAGGGTGTTGGGCATGTGTTTGTGGTGGCCGACGGAATGGGTGGGCACGCGGTCGGGGAGAAGGCGAGTGCCAAAGCCGTTCGGGACATACCATTTTTGTACGCCAAGCATGCACGGGAGGGAGCAGCCGGTGCGCTGCGTCGTGCGTTCATCGAAACCAATTCTGGTATTTACGCGATCGGTCAGGAGAACCCCGAATTCCGAGGAATGGGCACTACAAGCACCGCGCTCATCATCCGACCCGAAGGTGCCTGGGTGGGGCATGTCGGTGATAGTCGCGCGTACCGCATTCGGAAGGGCCAGGCCGAGCAACTCACCTTCGATCACTCTTGGGTTTGGGAAATCGCCAAGCGCCAGGGTGTTGACCCCGATGAGCTTGGTGATTTTAAGCGGAATGTGATTATCCGATCGCTCGGCCCCGATGCCGAGGTCGAGGTCGATATCGAGGGGCCGCACCCGGTCCAACCAGGCGATGCATTCTTGCTTTGCAGTGATGGGCTCACCGGCGTTGTAACGCCGCAAGAGATCGGTACCATCATTCAAGCTCTCCATCCCGACGACGCCGCTCGTTTGCTGGTTCATCTTGCAAATTTGCGTGGTGGGCCCGACAATATCACGGTGCTGATCGTGGATGTTCCCGATCATGATCCAGGCAAATCGGTGCCTCGCAAACGACAGCCGGGCTTGGTGCGCCGGGCACTGCATTCGTGGAATCGATTGCTTCCCTGGCCCTTTACAGCCCTTGGCATGGGGAGTTTGATCGCTCTTGTTTCCCTGGGAATGCAGTTCGGATCAATCCCGGGTGCCTTGTTCGTCTTCCTGGTTGCGGCTGGAGTGATTGCTTGTGGCCTGATTGGGCTGGTCTTTCACTTCCGCAAGGAGCCCACCGAAATTCCGTCCTCGGGGGCAGATTCCTCCAGACCGCTAAACGTTTACAAACGCCACGATTGCACGTTGAACCCGGCGATTGCCGAACGCTTCACACAACTTGAGCAAGTCTTGGTCGATGCCATGAAGGGGCAGGGCGTCCCGGCCGACTGGGAAACGCACGCGAAACTCGCGGCGGTCGCTGATAACCGTACGGATGCCATTTCCGCCATCCAGGCTCGCTGCGAGTCGTTGCTCTTCATCTCGGAAGCTTTGCATCGATCCCGCCATAAACAAGAATCGTTCCGACCCAGTTGGACTACGCCGACCGGCATGTGATGAGAAGTTTTTGTTCCACAACATCCGCCGATGCGATAAGCTAGTCATTATTGAACCCGCCTGTTCCGCGCTCGCACACGACTCTTCTTCCTCAACAACTGAGGTGCCCCGTGCGATTCCTCTCCGGGTCACGTCGACTCGTGCTCTTCTGTTGCGTTTCTCTCGGTTTGCCGTCTCTCGCTCAGGCTCAAACGCCACCAATCGATTTCAACCTAGAAGTTCGGCCGATCCTTTCGGAAAACTGCTTTCAATGTCACGGCCCCGATGAAAAAGTCCGTAAAGGTGACTTACGCCTCGATACGCGCGAGGGTGCTCTTGAGTCAGCAGTGGTTTCGGGGCAGCCCAAAGCGAGCGAACTGCTCGCACGAGTGGTTTCGGAGGATGCCGTTGATGTGATGCCGCCGAGCAAGACCGGGAAGAAGCTGAACCCGCGCGAAGTTGAGATTCTCAGTCGTTGGATCACCGAAGGTGCTAAATATGCCCCGCACTGGTCCTATGTGAAACCGGTTCGACCGCTGCCGCCAAACTTCCCGGGTGATGCCACGGCTGCGAAATGGATTCGCAATCCCATCGATGCCTTCCTCTATGATCGTTTGCGACAGGGGAAGCTGTCGCCGCAACCCGAGGCGGACAAAGCCACGCTGATTCGCCGAGTGGCACTCGATCTCACCGGGTTACCGCCCACCGAGAATGAGGTGAAGCAATTCTTGAAAGACACCGCCCCCGATGCTTACGAGAAGTTAGTCGATCGCCTGGTAGCCAAGCCGGCGTTTGGGGAGCACTGGGCGCGGCTGTGGCTCGATCTGGCACGCTATGCGGATAGTGCGGGTTACGCGGACGACCCGCTCCGAACGATCTGGAAATACCGTGATTACGTCATCGAATCATTCAACACGAACAAGCCGTTCGACCGTTTCACCATCGAGCAACTCGCTGGCGATTTGCTACCCCACCCGACGACCGAGCAACTGGTGGCCACGGCATTTCATCGCAACACGATGACGAACAGTGAAGGCGGTACGAACGACGAGGAGTTCCGAAATGTCGCGGTCGTGGATCGGGTGAACACCACTTACTTGGTCTGGATGGGAACATCCATGACCTGTGCCCAATGCCACACCCACAAATATGACCCGATTACGCAAAAGGAATACTTCGCCTCGATGGCGTTCTTCAACAACACGGCCGACGCCGATCGAGCCGACGAAAGTCCGACACTCCCGTTCTGGACGGAGCAACAACTCGAACGGAAAGCGGAACTCGATTCGTTAGTGATTGACCTCGAACACTTGCTCAAAGAGATCCCCAATACGGAGTGGAAAGCCGAGCGCGATCGACTCATTGCACAGAAGAAGCAACAAGCAGAGTTGAAGCCCTCCACAAGTGTTCCCGTTTTGCGGGAACTTGCTGGGAATCAACGACGCAAGACGCGGCTTCAGTTCCGTGGCAACTTCATGGATCTGGGTGATGAAGTCAGTGAGGCAACTCCCAAGGCGTTCCATCCCTTTTCAGCACACACTCCCAAATCGCGGCTGGGATTTGCACAGTGGTTGGTGAGCCCGGATAATCCGTTGACGGCTCGGGTCATGGCGAATCGCTTCTGGGAGCAGATCTTCGGAATCGGTATCGTTCGAACAAGTGAAGAATTTGGCACACAAGGTGAGCCGCCGAGCCATCCGGAATTGCTGGACTGGTTGGCAGTCGAGTTCCAATCGGATTGGGACGTGAAGCGATTCCTGAAGCTCCTCGTGACATCGTCGGCTTATCGTCAATCATCTCGTGTGTTGCCAGAACTTCAGGAGCGCGACCCGGAAAATCGATTGCTAGCTCGTGGGCCGCGCGTTCGACTCACTGCCGAGATGATCCGCGATCAGGCACTCGCGGCTGCGGGGTTACTGAGTCCAAAAATGTTGGGGCCCAGTGTTCGCCCACCGCAGCCCAACCTGGGCGTGAGTGCCGCTTTTGGTGGCTCGATCGATTGGCAAACGAGCACTGGGGAAGAC
>JBGTAO010000031.1:0-4889 GCA_041749835.1 Gemmata sp.
GATCGGGCGGGCACATCAAGATTCGCGGCTGTGGTGGCATCGTTCCCTACCGTGGTTGCAGACTCTGACAGATCATGGTGACATAGTACCACGAACCTCAACCAAACCCGAGCCGACTCATGCTCTCGTGGCAGGCACACAAAAGCAAAATCACCTCAATTGCGTTTTCCCGTGATGGCCAACTTTTGGCAACCTCAACCGGCGGTACCCGTGCGGTGTATTTCTGGAGCACTGCGACCGGGAAGCTGGTTCGTTGGCTTCATGCGCAGTGGCCCGATGGCCGACTGACAGGTGCGGTGAGCTGTGTTTGCTTTGCGCCGGATGCCCCGCTAGTCGCGGCTGCGACCACTCTTGGTGTGAATATCTGGGAAACGAATACCTGGGAATTGCTCGCCGACCTTGACATTAAGTACGCCCATAAGGCCACGTTCAGTTCGGGTGAAATGCCATTGTTCGCGGCATCCAACACGGGGTGGACGGGCATTTGGGCGAACCCAGCCACGCGACACACGATTCAAAAACGACGGTTTGATCAGCGACTCCAACTCAATGCTCTTGCCGAGTTGCATTTCTCACCCGATTCCCGGCACCTGGCCATCAGTTCTGAGCCAAGGGCCCAGATCTGGGACTTCCGCACGGGCCAGGTGGTGCAAACCCTTCGTGACGACAACAAGCGATATCTCACTCGGGGGATGGTACGCTATTCGCCCGATGGAAGCCGGATCGCTCTCGTGTATGGCAAGTGGGTCGATGTGCTCGCTGTGGGAGACACGGCGACCCCCCGGCTCACCTTCCCGGCGGGTCGAGGACGCTACCCAGCCATCTGGGCCCTCAACTGGACCCCTGATGGCCGTGTGTTGATGACAGCGGGCTTTGATGGTGAGGTCCGCTACTGGGATTCCCACACCGGAAATGAACTTCAAGCCTTGGATTGGGGAATCGGTCAACTCCGCTGCGCCGACATATCCCCGGATGGCCTCACCTGCGCTGTCGGCAGCGACAACGGGCAAGTTGTCGTATGGGATGTCGAGGTCTGAAGCGCGGGCGCTTGCCTACACGCGTTTATCCAGCTCAGCGACCAACGAACGCATGAACGGCTCGGCATCCGAGACGATGCCCACCGTTTGAGTGCTGCCGCGATCCATCAGTTTGGTCACGGTTGCGGGGCTGATATCCACGCACGCCACCTTCACCCACGCCGGCAATAGGTTCCCCACCGCCACGCTATGGAGCGTGGTGGCCAGCATCAGGCAGAACCCGACACCGGGCACCAACCGCCGCATGGCATCTTGCGCCACCAGAGTATCGGTAATGACCTCGGGCAGCGGGCCGTCGTCACGGATGCTCCCCGCCAGCACATACGGCACCTTCCGCTTGATGCATTCGTACATGATGCCGCTGGTCAGTCGGCCCGATTCGACTGCTTTCACGATGCCGCCCACGCGCCGAATCGTATTAATCGTGCGGAGGTGGTGCTCGTGGCCCTCGTCCGTTGGTATGCCGCGATCGAGTGAGACGCCGAGGCTGGTTCCATAGAACGCCTGTTCGATGTCGTGCGTGGCCAGGGCGTTGCCCGCGAATACCACGTTGATGTACCCCTCACGGACGAGCTTGGCGACCAACTCGCCGCCCCCAGTGTGGACGATAGCCGGCCCGAGCACGGCCAGCACGTTCTCGCCAGCCGCACGAGTTTTGCAAATCGCGGTGGCAACTTCCCGGACACTCACGGCCTTGGGTCGCTCACTGGAGACCGGGCTGGCCATGAACTCGAAGAGTTCGTGCTTGCGAATCTCGGCTTCGGGCGGAAAGACGCGCGTTCCCTTGCGGCCGACCACGATGCGATCTCCCAGCTTCACCGCGACCATCGGCGTGCACCGCGCCGCTGCCCCTTCGGGATCGACGACAATGCCGCAATCCATTTCCTGATCTTCGACATCGATCCACTCGCCATTGAGCCGAACCTGCGTGCGGAAGTTGGTCGAGCAGTAGAAGCCATCGGGGAACGCACCGGCCATGTCGGCGGGAATGGTGCTGCAATCGCTGGGATGCGCGGTAACGGCACCGTGCGGGTGAATCTCGCCCAGAATGCCTTCGAGCTGTTCGGGCGTATCGGCACGCACCTCGATCCGGACGAAGCTGGTATCGTCCTGGCGTTCACCGAGTTTGAAGCTCTCGATGTGGTAACTGCCTCCGCGCGAAAGAATCGCGTCCAGCACTTTGGGAAGCAGTAACGAATCGACAATGTGCCCAGTCATCTCAACGTGTTCGACCTGTTTGGCAGACATGCACGAACCTCCGGAACTTGGCGTCTCTCCATTTCATACCGGCTATTGGTGGGAAAACGAGTAACCGTTGACGAGAAGTAGGTGCTGCGGTATGAAAAGAGTACGTTTGTGCTCCGCATAAGCCATGTGGTGGCTGTAGCTCAGTTGGTTAGAGCGCCAGATTGTGGTTCTGGATGTCGCGGGTTCAAATCCCGTCAGTCACCCTCAGGAATGCACCCTCAGGAATGCCCGCACGGAATCGGCGGTTCATTCAACAGTAGAAGCCTCGGAATCGCTTGCGATTCCGAGGCTTCTACTGCTTAGCACCCTGGCCAATACGCCGCTTGAACTTCGGCGCGAGCAATGCCATCACGCCCAATTACTTCTTGTCTACCTTCACGACTTCGATAGCCGTTTCCGCAACAACCTCGCCCTTGACCTTGGTCGTGCGGACGCGCTTGGCGATCGCGCCCGGTACTTCGTCGGAAAGCCAAAGCTTGAATTCCACTTCGTTGCCGTCTTTGCCCTTCAAAGCTCCGGTGAGGTACTTCACCTTGTACTCTTTGCCGGCCACCATCACCATTTTGTCCTCGCTCTTGGCTCCCGTCTCCGCGAGCAATTCTTCCAGGAATTCCTTGTTCATTTTCGCGGGGTAAATGTGCCGTGTGGGGGCCGATTCCACGTATCCGAAGACTTCGCCCTCGGTGACTACGGTTTCCACCACAGCCTTCTCGGGGGTGAGCTCGATCAGCTTGTGTACCACAAGCTTCACTTCGTCGCCGCCCGTTTCGCCGCCCGCAGCTGGGCCGGAGAGCTTGGTCGATTCCTTGAGAGTGATCGAGTCGCCAACCTTCGACTTGGACCACCATTTGTAAAAGGGATTGTCGGCCATTTCCTGAGCCAGTGCCGACGAGGAACACACCAAAAGCACTCCGGCTGTGAGGCACGTGCGAAGCAATGCGGACATGTGAAGACTCCTCTTGTGAAGCAACTGCAGTACGGTCCCGTGGGCCACAGTAGAACTGTGGTCGCGATTGGTCGCAAAATCAACAACCAAACCGCGCAAACTCGAAGATTTCTCGTGTACGGAGTTTCTGCGATTTCCCGTTCAAGTAGTTGACGATCCGGCTTGATCACGGATAATATCCGCACTGGCAACACTCTCCCATTTCAGAGGCACCCAGATCATGGCAAACTCCGATCGTCGTCGATTCCTCAAAGGAATTCTGGGAGCGCTGGCCGGGGCTGCGGGCACCGTTGTGATTGCTTCAACGGCAACCGCGAAAGCGGCCACGGGCGCTGCTGCCGCTGGCGACATTCAAGATCGCGCCGATGGCATTGCTAATGCTGCTGGTGCAACCGAGGAAGAAGTCGCTCTCAGCGAATTCATCAACGGCGCGTTCCGCAATGGCGTGGGTGGTGGTTTCCGCAATGGCGGCTTTGCCAACGGGATGGGTGGCGGTTTCCGCAACGGCGGTTTCCGCAATGGCGTGGGTGGTGGCTTCCGCAACGGTGCATTTCGCAACTGGTGAACCGGGGTTCCGCCCGCGAAGGCTGTTCCATGTCCGATCCACTTGCCGGGGCGGCCCGTACCGATGTTGGGCCGCTCGAATTGCTGGTTGTTCAGCCCACTCCCTTCTGCAACCTCGATTGCTCCTACTGCTACCTCCCGGATCGCACCGACACCCGGCGGATGTCGCTACAGACGCTGGAACGTGTCTTCCAGTGGGTTGCCGAGAGCGGGCTGGTTCGGGAATCGTTCGCGCTGCTCTGGCATGCCGGTGAACCGCTGGTGGTGCCCGTTGCCTGGTACGACGGCGCGACTGAACTGTTGCGTCAGCACGGTGCCGACTGGGATGTCCGTCAATCGTTCCAGACCAATGCCACCTTGATCACCCCGGAGTGGTGCGACTACTTCCGCCGCCATCAGATCGACGTCGGCGTGAGTGTCGATGGGCCGGCGTTCCTGCACGATCGCCACCGCCGTACCCGCCAAGGGCGTGGCACGCTTGACAGGGTGCTCCAGGGAATTCGTCTCCTGAACGAACAGCAGATTCCCTTCAAGGTCATCTCCGTGCTGACCGCCGATTCACTCGATTATCCCGATGAACTCTTCGATTTCTACCGCGAGCACGGCATCCGTTCTGTCGGCTTCAATCCTGAAGAGATCGAAGGGCCGAACACGACATCGTCACTGCAAGAAGATGGCACCGTCCCGCGCTTCCGCCGTTTTCTGGCACGCTTCCTGGAACTGTCGCTGACCTCCGAAGACCCGATCGAGGTGCGCGAGTTCGAGCAATCTGCCCTGGCAATTCTGCATGCGCGCCGGATCGGGCCGCCACGCCGCACGCAAGAGAATCGCCCGTTCGGTGTGCTAAACGTCGACTGCGAGGGGAACTTCAGTACGTACTCGCCGGAGTTGCTGGGGCTCGAAAGTGCTCGCTACGGTCCGTTTGCGCTGGGCAACGTGGCCACCGATTCGCTGGATGCGGTGCTAGCCACGCCGCGGTTCGGACACATGGATCAGGATGTCGCGGCGGGCGTGCAACAGTGCCGCGAATCGTGCCGCTACTTCCCCTTCTGCGGTGGCGGCCCGCCGGGCAACAAGCACTTCGAGAACGGCAC
>JBGTAO010000032.1:0-5771 GCA_041749835.1 Gemmata sp.
GGACGTCCGTTACCAGGCCGAGGAAGCGATCAAACTCATGGGGGTGGAGCGCGATGGTCCCGAGGAAGAGAACGAGTTCCAGAACCTGCAACTGCCAATACCGGAGCGCTCACGAATCTGGGAAATCGAAAACCGAGTGAACGCACTCAACAAATTCGGCTTTGAGCCGCTGGCATCAGCGTTGAACAAAGCTGATAGCAAGGCATTGGTTGAGTTCTTCTCTACCGATTTTCGCGGCGCTGATCCCAAAGAACCTTTCCAGGTGAAGTTGCCCGGGATTGCTGAACTGCAACAGCAAAGGATGGCCGGTGATCAAGTTGCTGAACTGACTGCCACCGAGTTTGTGGCCAAGCTCGTGGAACTCCGAAATCGTGTCGGAGAGCAGTCTCAAGTGAAGCTGGTCGCGGCCACCCTGAAGCCGCAGAGCGCGGACAAAGCGACCGGAATTTGGGAAGGGCAAGCGCAGTTGCGGATTCATGGGATCTCGAAAACCGGTGGACCGGCTGAAGTGACGGCTTCGATCGGCTTCGAAGTTCGGCACCCCACTGAAACTGAACTCACCAAAGCAGGGTGGTTGCAGAAAGCACAACTTCGGCAGATTTCCATTGCCGATGCTCCACACTATTGGTTCGTAGAAATGGCTGAAGCTCGGGGATTGGATGTTACGACCGTTCATGATAACTGGAATTCAAACGAATTGATTCCAACGAGTGGAGGTGTATATGTAACCGATTTCAATCGCGATGGCTATCTCGATATACTCATTACCGATATCCGCAAGGTTGCCCTCTATAGCGGTAGACGTGATGGCGGATTCCAAGATGTTACCCGACAGATGGGCCTGCCACCACGAAGTGCCCGCTCATTAATTGCCGCGTGGGTTGATCTGGATGGTGATGGTTGGCAGGATCTCGTACTGGATACGCGAGTATTTCGAAACGATGGCGGGGTCAAGTTCCAGGATATGACCGAACAGTGCCAGCTCACACTCCCGCACGATGCCTCAAGTATTGTCGTTGCCGATTATGATCGCGATTCCAAACTCGATCTTTATGTGACACGGATCGGTGCGCCGGGGAACCTCTCCTGGCTTCAAGGTCGCAGTAGCGATGGGCGTGGCAATCAGTTGTTCCGCAACCTCGGCAACTGGAAGTTCGAAGATGCGACCAAACGCTCCGGTACTCGCGGAAGCTATCGATCTTGCTTCACGGCGGCCTGGCTCGATGCGAACAATGATGGCTGGCCCGACCTGCATGTTCCGAATGAGTTCGGTGATGGCGTGTTGCTCATCAACCAGCACAATGGCACATTCCGGGAGCATCCGCTGGCCAACCATCCAGCTGATTTCGGAACAATGGGCATGGCTGCGGGTGATCTGAACAATGATGGCCACATCGACATTTACTGTGCGAACATGTATTCCAAGGCTGGCACACGTGTCATCGGCAATATGAAGCCAGATGCCTACCCATTACCTATCATGAATAAGCTCCGACGATTTGTAGCGGGCAGTCAACTCCATCTCAATCAAGGTGACTTGCGATTTCAACAAGTTGGAACCGAAAAGCAATTAGCTTCTGTCGGGTGGGCCTATGGTGCTTCGCTTTCAGATCTCAATGGTGATGGCTACCTCGATATCTATGCCACGGCCGGTTATATTAGTCGTGATCGTAGTAAGCCAGATGGTTGAAACTGCATCTGGTTGGCTGTCGTGTCACAGCCGTGCGATCGCAACTGCAACGTCGAACTTCCGGGCACTCTGGACCAAAAACTGAATGAGTTCTGGGTGGGCAATCCCTGGGAAATTGTGACTCATGGCCACAACTTGAGTGCGTTTGAACGAAACCGCGTTTACCTCAATGTGAATGGTAATCAGTTCTTGGATGTGAGCCATCTGAGTGGTGCAGACAACGACGGTGATGGCCGGGCTGTTGTTGCCGCCGACTTTCGCAATCGAGGCCTTCCAGACTTAATCGTTCGGCAGGCGGGTGGCGGCTCATTGTTGCTTTATGAAAACCAACTGCCTCCTGCAGGCTACCTGACTGTCTCGCTTCGTGGTCAGGCGAGTAATCGCCAAGGTATCGGAGCCCGCGTGATCGCTCGTGTTCAGGATCGGGATATTGTTCGGGAGTTATTCCCGGCTGCAGGACTTTTTTCTCAAGCACCGTCTCACATTCATCTCGGAATCGGTTCGGCAACGACGATCGACAAACTGACGATTCGCTGGCCTTCTGGGAAAGTTCAGGAATTTAATGACCTTAAAGCAAACCGCCACATTCTCATAGACGAGAATCTAAGTGGCGCAGAAGCTATCGTAACGGTCCAACCGGGGAATGTGATGAAGCCCTGATAGAGCATATGTCCCGATTGACTTGGCGAGGTGCCATAAGGGGTAGATTTCGCGCTGCAACATTCGATCAGTTGCCCGCTGCTCATCCATATGACCGCGATCCGGTTGTCACCCTGCGAGTCGCTCCAACCGTCGCGGAAACCCGGATACCACGCTCGCCAGCCTCACCAATCCATTACGAGGGGGGTGTCACGCCACTGGTTGTAAGTTCCTCCGTGACAACCGATGATCGAGTCTTTCAGGGCTTTGGTGTGAGCGAGTGTGCCCATACGACGGTGATTTGCGAATCGAATGGCATCTGGGGCGATTTGAAATCGGTGAGATCGCTATTCACTGATGCAAAAGCAACACGCCGATCTAATCGCTGACGTGCAATCCTACCGGTAGTAAGAACCCATCACTACCCAGTCACTGCTACTCACACGTGGTGTGTGGGCGGCTTCACCTTTCCTGGCAGTTCGAGGTCGCAATGCGTCTCTCTCCCACGTCGATGCTGGCAGTCTTGCTTACGGTCGGTGCGCTCACGGCATTGGCCTTCGCACAAGACCCGCCGAAGCCGGATGACTTACCCAAGCCAATGCAACTCACATCGCAAGAAGATCACAAATTGATGATGCAACAACTCAAGATCGAAACCATCCGGCGTGGGGCCGACGGCAATAACCCGAAAGCGCCCAATGCCGCCAACAAGGATGAGTCACAAGCAACGCCGTACCCGAACCTGCCGGACCCGCTTGTTTTCAAGAATGGAAAACCGGTTACCACTGCTCAACAGTGGAAAGAACGCCGCGGCGAGATCCTGGAAGATTTCGATCAAGAGATATACGGCCGCGTACCAAAGAATGTGCCCAAGATCACGTGGGAAGTGAAGGAGACGATTCAGGAGAAGGTGGGCGACATCCCTGTGACGACGAAGAAAGTGATCGGCACGGTGGATAACTCGTCGTACCCGCACATCACGGTAGAAATCGCACTCTCCCTCACCACCCCAACCAATGCTCCCGGTCCAGTTCCTGTAATGATGGAGCACGGGTTTGTCTTCCCGAGGCGACCGGGGTTCAACCCCCCAGCACCAAAAGGTGGACCAAAAGCAGGACCGAAACCATGGACGCAACTCCTCATCGAAAAAGGTTGGGGATACGCAATCTACTCGCCATACAGCGTACAAGCGGATACTGGCGGCGGAAAAAATGCGTTCGGTGGTAATGGTGACTACCAGGGATTGACCACGGGCATCATCGGACTCTGCAACAAAGGCCAGCCACGCAACCCGGACGACTGGGGCGCACTTCGGGCATGGGCATGGGGGGCAAGTCGGGCTCTCGATTATCTCGAAACCGACAAGGCAGTTGATGCCAAGCAAGTCGGGATCGAAGGCTTGTCTCGTTTTGGAAAAGCAGCGATTCTCACGATGGCATACGATGAACGATTCGCCATTGGACTCATCGGATCGAGCGGTCAGGGCGGTGCAAAGATCATGCGACGCAACTACGGAGAGAAAGTGGAGAATCTCGCCGGAAGCGGTGCCTACCACTGGATGGCGGGCAACTACATCAAGTACGCCGGCCCGAAGACACCCAACGACCTCCCGGTGGATGCTCACGAGTTAGTCGCACTGTGTGCACCCCGGCCGGTCTTCATCTCGGTAGGCTCGGAAAATGTGGAAGGGAAATGGATCGACTCGAAGGGAAGCTTCCTGGCTGCAGCCGGTGCCGGACCGGTGTACCAATTGCTGGGGAAGAAAGACCTGGGCACGACCGAGTTCCCCAAAGAAACGACGGCACTGATCGAAGGCGAGGTGGCATTCCGTCAGCACGAAGGGGGACATACAGTTGGCCCGAACTGGCCAACCTTCCTCACCTGGGCGGACCGCCACATCAAAGCTCCAGTGGCAAAGAAGTAACTATGAGCATGACGCTGAACTGGATCGACATCCCTGCCAGCCTTGCGGGTAGCTTCTTTGGACTGGAGTTACCGCGGGTGCTTGATCGGCACGGTTAGGTCATTCTCAGGCTGGTCAGGGTGGATCGACTCGATCCAAATGCTTTTTGCTCCAACCCCAGCCGATGGAGCATCGAGAGATACAGATTGCACAACGGAGTGTTTTTATCGCTATCGAATGCGTGATAGCTTCCGTGATGAAAGCCACCGCCAGCGAACAAGATTGGCAGGTTTTTCGTGTCGTGGCTATTTGCGTTACCCAAATTACTTCCGTAGACCACCATACTACGATCAAGAAGCGATTCACCCGCTTCACGTGTCTTGTGAAGTTTGGACAGAAACATCCCGAGCGATTTGAACTGCTCAAGTTCGATGATTTTCAACTGGCTCAGTTTGCCCGGATCATTGCCGTGGTGTGAAAGGCTGTGCCAATCGATCGAGATACCCTTGATCGGTGGCACTGCGTTGTGACCGAAGAGCGAAACTGAAAAGATCCGTGTTGAATCGGTTTGGATGGCCAGGTGCATCAAATCGTAAAGTAGATTCGACCGCCCAATAATATCCGTCGCATCCGCGATATCCTTGGGTGGATCTACTTCAACCTTGGGCTTGGGTTTGGACGACCATTCCTGAGCCTTTTGCAGCCGAAGTTCCACTTCTCGGACCGAACTGAGGTACTCATCGAGTCGCTGCTTATCCTGGGGCCCCAACTTGCGATTCAGACTGTTGGCTTCCTCCAAAACACTGTCCATGACACTACGGCCGTCCTTCAAGCGATCAACTTGTTGTTGAATCTCTTTCGGGGTACCGGTCACGAATAGCTTCTTGAAGACCACCGAAGGTTTCCCTTCACCAGGCATTGAAGTGCCATGCCGGCTAAATGAGATGCTTGTCCCGTCCGAAGTGGTGAGCTGGAGCGACGGAATTCGCGTGTCGGGTGCCAGTTGCTCATGTGCATATTGATCCAGCGAGATGCTATTCTTGAAGCTGGTACCGCCTGGATGTACCGCAGCTGTGAGAAAGCAACCTTCCGAAGAATGGCCACCATCGACATCGGGATGCGACAACCCCGAGAAAAGGGACACTTGATCGCGGATGTCTTTGAACGGTTCCGGGTACGGAGTCAACTCCCAATCGCGGCCAGCCTTCGTAGGGTAAAGATTTTCACGGTGTATTCCGAGTCCCGTGCAAATGCAAACGAGCCGGCGCGGTAGCTCACGAGTATTCCCTTTGGCAGTCCCTTGTGTGAGTTCCAGGAACGGCAAAGCCAGTGCCACACCTGTCCCACGCAAAAAGCGCCGGCGAGCATGCAACGAGTGGCTCATGAGCGTTTCTACTCGAATGGCATGAAGTTACGGCTTAAGGTTTGAGCTACTATGACCTTCGGTGCTCGCCCGGAGATCGGTGATGCCCCATCCCTTCGTGGCGGCCTTGCGGCAACTCGGTAACGACCTCGGGACCGTTCTCACCCCGGCCACCA
>JBGTAO010000033.1:0-7012 GCA_041749835.1 Gemmata sp.
GGTAATGGCCGGGATGCGCGATGGCTTTATCCCGCCGGAGAACAGCGCTATTATCGCTCACCGCATTCCGGAGGCGCAGTTGCGATTCCTGCCGGACGCGGCTCATGTCTTCTGGATTAGCCATCCCGAAGAAACGCTCGCAGCCTGGTTGCTGGCATCCGCCGAGCCCACCGAGGTGAAGGCGCGCCAGGAAGCGGTGACCGATCTGCGGCCCCGGCTCGATCTCCGGGAAGCCATTGCCGTGGCGGGTGGGCAAGCCCCGGCCACCGATTACGCGGCGCTGGCGACCTGGGGCAATGAGGGTGTGCCGCACCTACCGCGCGAACTGCCGACACCCGCACCGTGGAAGCGATGGGCCGTCGAGATTCTCGGCTGGGTCAACGTGCTCGCCTGGATTGGCTGGTGGTTCGTCGGCACCACGTCGCTGCCGGCCGTCGCCTTCGGGTTGATCTCGCTCATCATCGCTGTGCCGCTGTTGCCGTGGTCGCGCCGCGTGCTCGCCCCACTCGAGAAGGTGGAGCATACGCTCTCCCTGTTGGAGACGTTACTGGCGCAACTGGAACGCGAATCGTTCGTCGCGGTGCGTTTGAGGAATCTCAAGGCGGCGATGTTGGTGAATGGTTTGCCGGCATCGGCCCAAATCCGCGAGTTGCGGCAGCTGCTCAATTGGTACAACTCGCGGCGCAATCCGCTCTTCATGCCGATTGCAGTTCTGCGCATGTGGGACGTGCGGTTCGCGTTCATGCTGGAAGCCTGGCGCACGCGATCGGGCCACGCGATCGATCACTGGTTGAAGGCGGTGGGGGATGCCGAGGCGCTGTCGTCGCTGGCTGGCTACGCCTACGAGAACCCCGCCGATATCTTCCCCAGCGTGGAACCCGGCCCCGTGAGCATTGTGGCAATTGGAGTGGGGCATCCGCTCATCGCGCCCGACAACTGCGTGACCAACAACGTGACGCTGGGTGGCGAGGCAGGTCCGCGCGTTCTGATCATCAGCGGCTCGAACATGTCCGGGAAGAGCACGCTGTTGCGGGCCGTGGGTGTGAACGTGGTGCTGGCTCAGGCGGGTGGCGTGGTGCGGGCGAACAGCCTGACGATCACGCCGGTTGCCTTGGGTGCGACCATGCGGGTGCAGGATTCCCTTCAGGAAGGACGTTCGCGCTTCTTCGCCGAGGTGACCAAGGTTCGCGCGCTGCTCGACATCGCCCAGAAGGGGACGCCACCGTTGCTGTTCTTGCTCGATGAACTGTTCGCGGGCACGAACTCCGCCGATCGGGTAGCTGGTGCCGAAGGTGTTGTGCGCACGCTGCTGGCGAGCGGAGCGATTGGCTTCGTGACCACGCATGACCTCTCACTGACGGCGGTGACCGATCAACTACCGGGCGCGGTGAATGTCCACTTCTGCGATGGTTTCGCGGGCGGTGAGTTGAACTTCGATTACACGATGCGGACCGGAGTGGTGCCGCACGGCAACGGTCTGGCGCTCATGCGTGCCGTGGGCCTCGGGGTGTGAACTACGGTAGCGGGGAGACGAGCGGTCGGGCCGACCGCGGTCCCAGGGAGTTGTGGGCGAGCGAATGTTTTGGCGAGCGGAGGGCGTCAGCCCTCCGGTTCCCAGCACAAAGAGCGGTCAGGCCGACCGCGGTCCCAGGTTCAGTAGCGGTCGGTCGTCCCCCAGGTTCACTTCCCTTGTTTCTTCCACTTACCTTTCTTCTTGGGCTGTGGTTGGCTCACCGGCACCGTTTTGTTCCCGAGCACGCTGGCTGGTGCTTCTTCGCCGTACTTCTTTTTGAGTTCACCTTCGAGCTTCACGATCTGGTCGCGCAGCAGTTGCGCGCGTTCGAATTCGAGCCCCGTGGCGGCTTCCAACATCTCTTCGTAAAGCTGTTGCACGTACTCGATGGTTACGTAGTCTTGCTCGGCGGCTGCGGTTGCTCCGGTTGCCGCTTCGGTGGCCAGTTTGTGCGCCTCGATCTCGTCCTCGATGGCGTTCTTGATCGCGCTCTGGACCGTCTTCGGAGTGATGCCGTGCTTCGTGTTGTAAGCAAGCTGAATGTCACGGCGGCGGTTCGTCTCACTGATGGCCCGGCTCATCGAATTGGTGACGGTGTCGGCGTAGAGAATGACCTCGGCGTTCACGTTGCGGGCGGCCCGGCCCATGGTCTGAATCAGCGACTTTTCCGAACGCAGGAAGCCTTCCTTGTCGGCATCCATGATGGCGACCAGCGACACCTCGGGCAGGTCGAGCCCCTCGCGCAGCAGGTTCACACCGATGAGCACATCGAACTGCCCCTCGCGGAGTTCGCGCAACACCGTGATACGTTCGATGGCATCGAGTTCCGAGTGGAGCCATTTGCAGCGCAGCCCGGCATCGCGGAAGTAAGTCGTCAGGTCTTCGGCCATGCGCTTCGTCATCACGGTTACGAGTGTGCGTTCTTTCTTGCTGGCGCGACCACGCACCTGCGCTTCCAAGTCTTTCACCTGACCGCGTGCCGGCTTGATGTGGATGATCGGATCGACGAGCCCGGTGGGCCGGATCACCTGTTCGACCACCTCGCCGCCCACCTTCTCCAGTTCGTACGGGCCGGGTGTGGCGGAGAGACACAGGCACGTCTTCATCCGCTGCTCGAATTCGTCGAACTTGAGCGGGCGGTTGTCCAGAGCGCTCGGCAACCGGAACCCGTGGGCGACCAGCGTTTCCTTGCGGCTGCGGTCGCCGTGGAACATGCCGCGCACCTGCGGCAGGCTCACGTGCGATTCATCTACCACCATCAGGAAATCGTCCGGGAAGAAGTCGATGAGTGTGTACGGCGGCTCACCGGGCTTGCGGCCGGAAAACCAGCGGGCGTAGTTCTCGATGCCGGAACAGTAGCCCGCTTCGCGCAGCATATCGAGATCGTACCGGCAGCGCGCCTTCAACCGCTCCGCTTCCAGCAGCTTCCCTTCGGTCTTGAACTGTTCGAGCCGCTCGGTCAACTCGTGCTCGATCCCTTGAATCGCTTGCTTCACGCGTTCCTCGGAGGTCACGAAGTGCTTCGCCGGGTAAATGTACAGTTCGTCCAGCACCTTGATCGTTTCACCGGTGAGCGGGTGGATGATGGAGACAGCGTCGACCTCGTCGCCGAAGAGTTCGATGCGGTACGCTACTTCTTCGGAAGCGGGCCAGACGTCGATGGTGTCGCCGCGAACACGGAACTTACCCCTCTCAAAAGCGATGTCGTTGCGCTGGTATTGAATATCGACGAGCCGTAGCAGCAAGTTGTCGCGGTCCACGATCTCGCCCTTGGGCAAGTAGACCATCATGCGCTTGTAATCGGAGGGCGAACCGAGACCGTAAATGCACGACACCGACGCCACGATAATCACATCTTCGCGGCTGACCAGTGAGCTGGTGGCAGCCAACCGCAGGCGATCGATGTTCTCGTTGATCGAGGAATCCTTCTCGATGTAGATGTCGCGCTGCGGGATGTACGCTTCGGGCTGGTAATAGTCGTAGTAACTGACGAAATAGCAGACGGCGTTGTGCGGGAAGAAGCCCTTGAACTCCTTGTAGAGTTGGGCCGCCAGTGTCTTGTTGTGGGCGAGAACCAGCGTGGGCTTGTTGAGCGCCGCAATCACGTTGGAGGCAGTGAAAGTCTTGCCGGTGCCGGTGGCTCCGAGCAGCACCTGGAGGTTTTTCTCCTGGTGAAAGCCCGCGATGAGTTGCTCGATCGCCCGGGGTTGGTCGCCGGCCGGTGCGTACCCACTGACGAGTTGAAACTTGGCCGCCATGGTACGCCTCCGGTAGGGAATCTCCGTTCACCAACCGAGAAATTGTAGGCGCGCCACCACACCCGCGAAAGGTGGGTTCCTGCGAGAAGATTTGCAGCGTGGCACCGCGCAACCACTTGAGCGAAACGTGGGTTCCTACGAAGGTTTTAATTCCAGATTGGTCGAACGAAACATTGCAGGTCATCACGGAAATGAAACTGTTTCTCCCAGCGATCGAGTGGCCAGCGCAGGGAGAACAGATGTTGCCGAATAATTGAGGAAGCGTACGGAACCATCAGCAAAGGCAAAGTTGGCTCCGTTGGGATGAAGGCTCCAGAAGTGAAAGGTGTCGCACTGATCTGAAGTGCGACCAGGCCCAAAAGCGTAAGGGCCATATAAGCACTGATACTCGGGGAAGCCCGCCGAATCGGGATTATTGACGTCAGTGACGCCCAGGTAAGCGTCGAACGCAGAGCCGTTAGCGCGCTGCCCCCAACCCGAATGCCACCACCCGAAACGCAAATCTGCACTGGGTGGGCGCTCACCGATTAGCAGGGTGTTGCTTAAGCCATCAGTTACTTGCGAGAAGCAAACTTGCGAGCCCAGAAACAATAGACCATTCGCGTCTTTCGCACGAGTTCCGCTGACGCCCAAATAGGAGTTTAAGCCGGGCTGACCCTGGCGTAATTGTGTCAATCGAGTATCCAGAGGGCAAATCAAGATCGGGATCACTCTGCGTGCCACGTCATGAGTTGGTGGGGCAGGATATTGTGGTGGATCTAGGCGGTAGCATTCCTCCACTTGGGACCAAAGTGCGTCTTGCTCGAGTTCAGGCAAAATGCGAGCAGTCCATGCCAAGTATACCATGGGTATGCGGTCTCCTGGTGGTACGGTTCCCGCTGGTAGCGAATGATGATTGTGGTGATGCTGGTGCAATGCCAGAGCTAACTGACGAACCTGATTGATACATTGATTGCGTGCCGCCGCCAACCGGCCTCGCTGGACACCCGATAGAATCAGGCCCATTAACAGCCCAAGAATACTCACAACAACCAAAGCCTCCAAGAGCGATAGCCCTGATCGCTTGCATGGTTGAGCGTAACGCATTGTATTTCGATTAATCATTGTCGATACATGCTGTTTTTCCATTATAGCCAATCTCACAACATCCTGGTGCTGCTTTGGCTTGATCTACACGAATAAGAAAGGCGGAACATTTATTGTCTGAATACAGATCGATTGCCTTCAACGTTTTCCAACACACACAGATATCTTGAGCTGCATTCCCCGTTTTACTGGTGCACTTGTTGGTTGAGACTGTCGATTGTATGCAATCGGAATGGGAGTTAATTCCAATCTGGGCATAACGATTTAAACCTGGTACTGGTGGATCTGTCCAGCCAATCAGTACACAACCATTGCAAGCGGTGCTGGATCCGCAGCAAAAATAAGGTGGGCCATCCGCCTGCGCAAATGGTAAGCCAATAACAAATAAGACGCCTGCACCTAACCAGCAAGCTGATATTAGCCGTATAGGATTTGCCATGATCCGACTCCGTTTCAGGTTAAGCGGCTGAAGAGTACATACCCGAGCAGCATCAGACTGAGATTCCAGACCAAGAATGGCCACCAGGCAAGTTGCCGTGTTGGTGTGGTTGCTAAAGGTGCTTGGGAATAGGTCGGGGTGGCAGCAAGCGCGGCATCGGACCCGATCACGGCTTCTTGGAGGGGGGTCACCATTCCGCCGGGGCGAATCGAGTCGTGGACCCGCGTGCCCGCCGGGTAGGTGAGCACGAACGGGTTGGCTGGGAATTCTCGATCGACTTGTAACCCATCACGCAGTTGGATCATCGTGGTGAAGGGTGCTGTACTCGGGTCGGACACGGTGGTCATGCCGGTCGGCCAGAGTGCGAGTTGGTAGTTCTTCAAAATCCAGCCGTCGCGCTCGGGAAGTTTCTGGTACGTCACGTCCATGGTCCGGTCGATCGTGCCGTCGGCGTTCCACTGTTCGTAACGAACCGGCAAATGCCGGTGTGCCGGAGAGAAGACCGCGACCATACGCAACCGGCGTGGTGCACTGGGTACGCTCTCGCCCTCCACGACAATTCCTTCGGGTGTTTCCCGAACGTCGGTCACCTGGATGGTGCCGAGCCAGTCGCGTGGGAATGCCAGTGGAATCCGTAGGCCCCACATCGAGCGGTCGAGTGCAACGACACCCGGAAACAGCGGCGTTTCAGGGGAACGAATCCAGACGCGGCCCGCACCGGACGGAAGGTACTGCGTCCAGTGCTGGTCGGTCGTCACTTGAATTTCCCCGACTCCCCCATCGCGCACCACGTCGAACCGAATGTTTGGGCCCGCGATGGTATAGCGGTTGAGCAGTTCGTCCTTGGGGCTCACCTTGTACATCGCCGAGCCGCCGCCAGGCAGCTTCTGTTGAATCGTTTCCGCTTTCTTCACCTGGTGGTTGTAATTCACTTCGGACAGTTCAAACGTGAGAGTTCGGTAGGTTGCCGAGTTCGCTTCGATATCCACAATCACCCGTTCCAGCAGCGTTTGTTGCTCCGGTGTCAGAGCGGCCGTCGCCACGTCCCGCGATGGGAATACCGTGCGCCCACCGAGGCCGGCCAGCGCAAGAGCGACCATCCCGGCCCAGATCGCCATCCCGCGCTGGGTCCAGGTGCTCGCCACCCCACCCTCGCCAGGGTCGCTGAGCAGCAAGGCCAGGATCGCCAGACCATCAAAAACCAGGGCGACCCACGGTGCAAGCGTGATCGATCCCAGGCACCCACACGATGGTGCACCCCTCACAATTTGCAAGAGCGCGAAGTTTGAGAGCATCACGAACAGGATGAGTGTGGCAGCGCGGGTGGCGCGTGGTGTCAGCCCCAGCACAAGCCAACCACCCCAGAGGAGTTCCGCGCCACCAAGAACAAGTTGGAAGAGCTGAGAACGATCGGTTGGCGAGAACTCCAGATTCGCCAAGAGCGTGGAATATACTTTGAGCGATCCTGTCGCTAGTAAAACGATACCCAGAACGATCGAGACGATGCGATACCACGAGCCGGTGGTGTTCATGGAAATCATCCTGCACCTGCTGAATGTGTGGTAGGCCCGGACTCTTCAGCCGCTTTCGTGCATTGTTTCATCCCCCCCCCCACTACTGTCAAGGGAATATCGGACTGTTCAGATGTGATGAGTCAAGGAGAGACGAGAACCCCGATGACCTGGTAGCCGCGGGCTTCGGCTTGCGGTGCGGTTG
>JBGTAO010000034.1:0-7052 GCA_041749835.1 Gemmata sp.
GTGAGGTCGCCAGCGCTGCGGCTCCGGGCAATCAGGAAGCCGGCACCCGGGCGGCCGTGGACCAGCGAGAAGTTCGTGAGTCTGCCCGTTTCAAAGCCCAGCCCCGCGATCCGGCGTGTGCGTTCCCGCTCCCAGGGCACGGCCCACGCCAGCCCCACCATCTCCACTTCCATGTTTGCCGTTTCCAGATCACCGCCCGGTGGCGTGATTAGTTGCGGAAGCCACTGTGTGGGAGCCTTGAGCGACTCACGCAGCACGTAGCGCTCGGAGAGGAAGTGCGGAATCGGGTCGAAGGGGACCTTGGAGTCGGCGTTCTCCACCAACTCGATCATCTGCCGGAGCACCCTGCCTTGTTCGGGCGTGTGCGGCAACCGATCGAGCCAACGATCGATTCCGCTGAAGAGCACCCTCTCGATTTCGATACCGATCATCAACGACGGCACGATCGACCCGTTGCGGAGGGTTTTCCCTAGTGAAAGCACAATTTTGCCGAGATTCACGAGCGCTTCGTTGTCGCCTTGTGCTTGCTGCTGAAGCCCCCGCGCCACCAGTCCCACACCCAGACGGCGGGCGTTATCGAGCGTCTGTGCGGTTGGCCCAACGATGCTCGTGAGCTGGGGGTATTCGTAGATCCCGATGGGTTGTTCGCTGGCCCGCTGGGCCAGGGCGATCCAGGTCAACTCTTCCGAGATCGGTGCAGGGGCCGAAAAGATCTTGTCGAGCCACTCGCCCAGTTCCTCATCCTCTTTTGGCCAACCGAAGCGAGCGACGTTCTCCAACCGATCTTCGACACGGGGCCGCCGCGAAGTTGGGGCGTTGCCACCCTGGCGATTGAAGTCGGGGCTCATCGAGGAACTGCCACGGGCGAACCGCTCCGCCGCCGTTTTGAAATCGCGGCCTCCAATGTTCGCATCGAAGGGTGTAAGCGAGGCCACGTAAGCCAGATCGTCGTTGTTGCCCGCTACATCCGGCACTTCAATCATCCGGTACACGAGTCCCGCACTCAGAACCAAACAGCACACCACCCCACAGACGATGAGCCGCGTGAGTGGTCCGCGAGTTCCCAGGCGATCGGCGCTCCAGGCCCGAATGATGATCAGGCCGATCAGCAAGGCCGCGGCTGGTGGAAGCCAGAGTTGCCACGATTTCACACCGCCGGCGAGAAGCGATGGACCCCAGGCGACCGCACCGACACCACCCAGAATGCCAGCCACACCACACGCCACCACCAGCTTGCGGAACAGTAACCCGGCCAGGTGCCCAGCAGCGAAGCCGTAGATCGCGGGCACCATCAAGTACTTCCAACCCTGGCGACCGAGTTCGTCGAACAATTGCGAGCGGAACACGATGGCCAGTGTCGTGTGACCGCGTGCGAGCCGCGGCAACCCCTCGGCCTGAGCGCGGACGACCATCGGAATCACCAACAGGAACAGCAGCCACAACAGGAACACGAAGTGCATGCTGATTTTGACGAGCCAGACCCGGCCCAAAGGTAACCGTTGTTCGCCCCAGTATCGGGACACCCCGCGGGTTTGTTCATCGGCGAACGCTGTCACACCTGCGAGAACACCCGCCAGGAGCGCAATGCCTGGCCACACGACAATCGGTTGAATCGTCGGCACCAACATGAGCAATCCGCAAAGCAGAGCGAACCCTGAAATCACAAGCCCAGGGCCCAGGCCTTGCCGGACAACCAGCCACACCAGTGCCGAGATTCCCAATCGTGGCCGCCGATGAACCGGCTTGGGCGTCGGAGCCAGAGCGACAACGCCAGGCGCTCGAACGGTCGTGAGCGGGACCTGAGGGATGTCGTCGGCAGCACGCGCACGGTCTGCATCGGTAAACAGCCAGCCCGAGATCACGAGCGGAATGATGAACATGCCCACCAGGAACAGAAACCCACCGATCGGTCGGGGCAGGCTCGTTCCGGGGTTCTGGAAGAAGATCGTGATCGGAATGAGCACTACAATTGCCGTGAGTGTGGCCGCCGGGATTGCCACGCCCACCGAGCCCAGTGTCGTGTGGGCGGATGTCGAACCGAGTACGCCCCACACAAACGCCATCAGTGCGTAAATGACAACGGCGAAGGCCCATCCCGTGTTGGGGATCAGCCCCATGCTCGCACCAACTCCCACCAGCAAGACAATCTGCACGAATGCCAGCAAGAATCCGGCTACCAACTTCGCTTTCCAAATTTGCCAGCGAGTGGCCGGGAGTGATTCCAGGAATCCAATCGTTCCGGATTCGCGCTCGGCAGCGAAGATCGCTCCACCGCAGACCATGCCAGCAGTGACGGCCAGCATCAGCGTTGCCAGCCGACCGATCCCCAGGTAGCGGATCACATCGGTGGGAGAAGCATTCTCGACCGGCGCGTTCCCAAGTAGCGCGGCGGCGGCCATGACACCGGCCCCAAGCACAACGAGTGACAGCGCGATCAACCCTTGCTCGCGGAGTTCCTTCCAGACAACGGCGCTGATCACAACCACTCTCCTCGGCGACAGGTGGTGTTGCTAGATCGGATCAAACTTGCGAACCAGGGGAATTGCGGCGCTGGTGCCGTTCTCCGAGCGTGCCATGAGCGCAGCATATACTTCTTCCAGCGTGACCGGCACATCTTCGAAGTCCGACACGTTCGGATTGGTTCGCAAGGCCTGGACCGCGGTGGGGTCGGGGTCCTGGACCAAAACCTGCCAGAATCGTCCGGTCCCGTTCTGCTCCAGAATGTGCCCCAGAACGGCGGCATCGGGTGGCTGATCGGTGAAGCGGAGGCTCAACCGCCGCACCTTCTTCCGTAGGTCTTCGAGCGTGGTCGAGAGGATGATTTTCCCATCGCGCAGCAGACCAACGTGTGTGCAAGCCCGTTCGAGTTCTGCAATCGAGTGGCTCGAAATCAGGATAGTGCGGCCCGAGGATGCCAGTTCGACGAGGCTCGAAAGAAACTCGCGGCGGGTCAGTAGGTCGAGCCCCGAGGTCGGTTCATCCAGTAGCAGCACTTCGGGCTCCGGTGCCAGCGCCAGTGCCAGCCCCACGCGAGCGTAGCCCCCCTTGGAGAGATCTTTGAGCTTCTTCCCGGTATCGAGGCCCAGCCGGTCGGCCCATTCCCGATAGCGCGGCAAGAACCCGGGTACATGGAACGACGAGGTGAACCAGCCGATATCCGCGACAGTCATCCAGTCGTAGAAGCGGGGCCGTTCGGGCATGTAGCCGACACGGTGCCGTAGTTCGGTCGCACGGGCCCAGCAGTCCAACCCCAGGATCTTCGCGCGGCCCGTATCCGGGGGGGCAAGACCGGTGAGGATCTTCATGGTGGTCGTTTTGCCGGCACCATTATCGCCCAAGAAGGCGTAGACGGCACCGCGAGGCACACGAAGATCGAGCCCATCGAGCGCTGGCTTGCCCCGATAGCTGACCACGACTCGCTCGGTCACAATCACATCTTCATCGGGCATGAAAGTAGCGCTCCAGTCGGTCTCCAGGCATCGCTGTTGGTCATCGTGCCAGGAACGGCTCTTTCACCTGCGGGTTCACGATCCACTCCGCGGGCCATTCCCCTGCGAGCAATTTCACGATGGCCTGAGCGGGAACGCGAGCCATATCTTCGCGAGATTTCTGATCGACACCCGCAGTGTGCGCGGTCAGCAGGATGTTATCCAGCGTAAACAGTGGGCTTTTCGCCAGTGGTGGTTCTTGCTCGAACACATCCAAAGCAGCCCCGGCGATGCGCTTGGCTTGCAGCGCGGCGAACAGATCGCCTTCGTGAACCACGCCACCACGGCTCGTGTTGAGCAGGTACGCTGTCGGCTTCATCAGTTCGAGTGTTTCGCGGCGAATCAGGTACTTCGTCAGTGGTGTCTTGGGCACGTGCAGCGTGACCACATCGGACTGTTGCAAGAGTTCTTCGAGCGACACCAGGGTTATGCGATTGGCTTCACAAAAGCCCAGATCCGGGGCAATCTCGGTGGCGAGCACTCGGAATCCGAAGGCGTTGGCCCGCGTGGTCATCGCTTTCCCGATTCGGCCAAGTCCCACAATACCTAGTGTCGTCCCTCGCAGGTAACCCACCGCTTTGCGCGGCCAGAAACCGTCTCGAATCTGCCGGTCTTGTGCCTTCAGGTTCCGGCTCAGCGCGAGCATCAGCATGAACGCATGCTCGGCCACTGCTTCTTGGTTGGTTCCTGGTGCAAAACAGACGGCCACGCCGTGATCGGTCGCCGCTTGTAAATCAACAGCATCATAACCGACGCCAGCCCGGGCGATCACTTTCAATCCCGCAGCGGCGGCGGTCGCAATAACGGCTCGTGTGTACGGTTCCGAACCTGCCAGCGCAGCGACGCACCCCGGCAATTCGGCCTGCAGTTCTCGCTCCGTCATCAGCGCTTCGACCTGGAAATCCTTGCGTTGGGGATACACGATCTCGTAGCCCCCTTCGCGCAAGATCGGGCCAAAAGCGTGCTCAATATCACGCAACGGGCCTGGGGCGACAAGGACACGGCGCGACATTTGCGTAATCCCCGATCGGGATTGTGGATCAGATTGGGCTTCGGCGATCAACATACGGAATCGTGTCCTATTGGAAACGAACCTGGCACTATCAGGTACTGTCCGTCTGCCAACCCCACCGGAATGCAATTCGGGATGCTCCGACAGAGTGTTGTTCCGGATATCCGGGTCGAGTGGGTCATAGCAGTGTCTTACAGGGATGTTTGACCACGAATTGAAGGGAAACCGGCCATGTTCCTTGACTGAAGCACCAACCCGTCTGATGATGGTAGTAGGTGTGGTTCGTCCACACTGCATCAGCCGGCATGACACGGTCCTTGCAAGACCCCCCGGAGGCGAGCCCACGACAACGGTGATATTCACATCCGTTAGCCCGCGGCACTCCCGACCTCCGGAGGCAACCCCCATGCCCTGAAGGAGGTCACTTGAACACCGCAACTTTGAGCACGGTGGACACGGTGTCCGCTCCAGACGTCTCGCCACTCAGCAGTGCTCTTCACCGGGCCTGCGTCGCGGCCAAGGTCGCCGCCGACAATAAAGGGCGCGAGATCGTGGTGCTAGACATGCGAGCCTGCACCCCACTGTTCGATTACTTCATCATCTCGACCGGCACCAGCCGACGCCAGCTTCACACGCTGGCCGAGGAAACGGATGCCGCACTTCGGGCCGAAGGCGATACCCGCCAGGGCATCGAAGGATACGAGGCTAGCAAGTGGATCGTCCAGGATTACGGGGACATCGTGATGCACGTGTTCGACCAGGACACCCGCGACTACTACAAGCTCGAAGAGCTGTGGGCCGACGCGACCAAGGTGGACTGGGAGCGCGAGATCTAAACCCGTAACCGCGGCCCGAACCCGGGCGCGATTGCTATAACGAACCTGTCGGCCGGGCCGAGCCTCCGTTGAGGCATCGGTTCCGGCCGACTTGTCATTTGGTCGAACACCTCAAGCAAGCCGGGAACCGCGGTGCGGCGTTGCTTGCAAACGGGTCGATTCTGGAAGCGCTGTATGAACCTGCTCCGCCAGATCCGTTCGTTATTCACACCGGTGCTAACAGAACTGGCTCCGGACCCCACGAAGGTGCCCGACTACCTCGCCGCGATTAAGCCTGCCGCTAACGCGGAACATGGCGATTATCAGGCGAATTTTGCGATGGCGATGGCCAATCGTGCTGCAGGCCAAAAACCACCCGAGGTGGCCAGGGCCATTATCGCCAAACTCCCCGCCAACCCAGCGCTGGAGCCGCCAACTGTTGCCGGGCCGGGGTTCATCAATCTTCGGCTAACGGACACCTGGATCGCGGAACAACTTCGCACGGTGGCCACGGATTCGAAACTGGGAGTGGAACCTGCCACGAAACCGCGCACCTTCGTGATCGACCTCAGCGGGCCGAATGTCGCAAAGCCGTTACACGTGGGGCATCTGCGAAGCACGATCATCGGTGATGCCCTGGTGCGGATCTTGCGTTACCTGGGCCACACCGTCATCGGCGACAATCACCTCGGCGACTGGGGCACCCAGTTTGGCATTTTGCTATACGGCTACAAGAACCATCGTGACGATGCCGCGTTCCAGTCCGATCCGGTCCGCGAACTCGCTCGCCTGTATGTGACGATTCGCAAGCAATTCAAAAAGGATGACGACGAGGAGGACGCTCCGACCGACGACCCGCTGAAGAAAGCATGCCAGCAAGAAACCGCCAAGCTCCACGCCGGCGATCCTGAGAATGTCGCGTTGTGGAAGACGTTCATGCCAGCTTGCCTGGAGATGCTGCGACCGATCTACGAGCGGCTCGATGTAAAGATCGATCACGCACTCGGTGAGAGCTTCTACAACCCCATGCTGCCGGGCGTCGTCGATGACATGCTGGCGAAGGAGATCGCCCTCGAGAGCAAGGGCGCGATCGTGATTCCGAACGCGAAAGGCGTGGTGCCACGCACCGAGGAGGAGCAAGCCAAGGAAGAACCTCCGGCGATCATCCGCAAGCGCGACGGAGCGTTCACCTACACCACGACCGATCTGGCCACGATCAAGCATCGTGCGGATACCTGGAAACCGGATGCGATGCTGTATGTCGTGGGTTCCCCGCAGGCATTGCACTTCAAGACACTGTTCGCACAGGCGAAACGCTGGGGCTACGACGCGATCGCATTCGAGCATGTGCAATTCGGCTCGATGCTGGATCAGAGTCGGAAGAAGTTCGCCACGAGCAAGGGCGGCACAATCGAACTCGAAACCTTGCTCGACGACGCCGCCCGGATGGGGTTGGAGAAGTACGAAGCGAACACCGCCGAACGGCGTGCGTTCGGTCACGATTTACCCGAGGTGGATGCAACGGAGAAAGCAACTATCGCGGAAGCCATCGGTGTCGGTGCGGTGAAATACGCGGACCTGAGCCAGAGCCGCACCACGGACTATGTGTTTGATCTCGACAAGATGACCGCCACGGTGGGCAACACGGCAACCTACATGCAGTATGCCTACGCCCGGTGCCGCAGCATCTTCCGCAAGGGTGAGGCCGACGAAACACGCTACCGCACGAACCCCCCA
>JBGTAO010000035.1:0-3602 GCA_041749835.1 Gemmata sp.
CGCCAGTGCCAGAGCCGGACACCGTACTGGGGATCTCGGCCCTTGCCCTCGGAGTTGTCTCTCGTATCCGTCGCCGCAAAGCTGCTACGGATGTTGAGTCAGTTATTGCTAAATGAAGCATCGTTGCCATGTGACATCTCAAGGTAACAGTTCGAGGAGTATGTGCTGGTTCGGCCATTCGGGTTCGTCTCGTGACTTTTCGAAGTGATGAGACGGACCCGAGTTCGTTCCCAGCGCCTTGAAACACACTGTTTCAGCAATCTCACAACTCCACGCCCTGACCCTGTTACTGAACCCGGTAGTCTGTAAGATGTAGCCCATACACCAATTGAACCCGTGCAAGACCGTGATTCATACGGAGGAGATGCCGATGTCGAGTGGAACCCCTCCGCAGCCCGCGACTGCGGACGATCGACAACTCCAGGTGGTGATCTTCAGTCACTCACCGTTCTTTTACTGGTGGCCACTCTGGGTTGTTGGTCTTCTCATGGCGTTCTTGACCTATTCCACGGGACATCAGGTTGCGTTCGTACCTTCTGGTACACAAATTGAACGCGGGGCAAATGTCGAAGGATTGGATGGCGCGCGCGATATTCTGGTCGCACCTCGGGGGCAGGAGTTGCCAATCAATTCACCGGATGGGGAGAAGGACCAGCTTTCCCGACTGACCATGACCCAGAGTAATAACCCTGGAATCATCTGGGCACTGACACTCTGTGGATTGGTCGTGGTGACTCACATTGAGTTGCGAGGTGTTTGGTCAGTTATCGCAATTCTCGCATTTGCGTTCTTATCGGTCATACTGGCGGTATTTGGCTTATGGGACATGCTCTTCGCGGCGTTCCGTGTTCTCGATATCCACATTAGTGCAGCAGGATATTTGGCGATCTCACTGTTTATGTTCATCCTGTGGGTATTCACCTTTTTCCTTTACGATCGACGTGAGTACATGGTGTTCTCGCGTGGCCAGCTTCGGATTCGGAAAGCGATCGGGACGGGGGAAATCGTATTTGATACCCGCGGTATGGTGGTGGAGAAGCAGCGCGACGCTTTGTTCCGCCACTGGCTCTTGGGCTTCGGTTCGGGCGACCTGATCATCAACACATCTGGTACGAAGGCTCAGCAGTTCTTGATGCCCAACGTGCTCGGCATCGGCTACAAACTCGGAATCATTAACACCATGTTGCAAGAGCGTGAAGTGATCAAGGGTCGGTGATCCCTCTCGCCTCAATGCGCCCGAGTCGGCGCGGTCATGGCACCAACAGCCGACTCAGGGTTGCAAACCGAGCAATAATCGTGCTGCGAGCACCAAGCGTTCGGAGTGATTCAGGTTCAGCCAATCGCTTCGAACGCGGATCAGTAGATCGGGATCAGAAGTTAAAATGTTATCCACACCGAGTTGCATCAGCCGAAGCATCTGGCCAGAGTCGTTAACAGTCCAGACGTGAACCTTTCGCCCCAACCGTTGCGCATCTTGAAGCAGCGTGTTGGTCAAGTGGTCCGCCCGGACGTTGAGCACGTCCACCTGAGCACTGCTGATATTGCCGATCGCGTGAGCAATAATCCAACCAGTCCGTACGTTCGGTGACTGGGCTTTCACAGCGAGAAGTGTGTCGTAATCAAACGATGTGATCAGGGTTTCCGATTCGAGTTGCTCCTCGCGCATGATTCGCATGACTTCCGTGGCCAGTGTCGGGTCTGGAGCAAAGAGCTTCAGCTCGATATTCAATTTGATCCGGCCCCGTGCCAGTTGAATCACTTCTTGAAGGGTGGGGACCTTTTCACCGGTAAAACGAGCGTCAAACCACGCACCAACATCAAGTTTCTTCACTTCGGAGTATGTCATTTCCGTTAACCGTCGCGAGTCGCCGCTCACGCGTTTCAGATCGCGATCATGGAGGAGTACCACCACTCCGTCTGCGGTCTTCTGGACATCGATCTCGGCATAGTCCGCGCCGCTTTCAATCGCCTGCTGGATGGCGCTGAGCGTATTCTCGGGAGCGGCACGCGAGTGCCCGCGGTGGGCAGTCACCCCGACGACATTCGTTGTGAAACGATGTTGTTGTAACTCGAACCAAAGCGATATTGCACCGGCGAGGAAAAACAAGATGAAGAGAGAAACCCAATAGCGCAGCCAGCCAGGTTGAGTGTCTCTCAGTTCTTGAGTTGTGCGTGATTTCTGAATATCAGTCCCGCTTCGTTCCAGATAGATTCGACGAATGAGTAGTGATTGACCGATAACGGTCATGAAGGACCAGATTGCAATGAGGCCACCATGAATCACAAGGAGCGCGAGTATCAGCCCAACTTGACGATCACCTGCATCAGCTAACGCGAGAGCAGCCAGGGAACGAAAGAGCATAAAACTCATACCGGCGAGTACCAGACAAGCAATCTGCCAGCCAACGAGAGTGATGCCAATTCGCCAGGCAACCCCTTGCACTCGGTGCCGACTGGCATCGAGTGCCGATTTACCAGCCTGCTTCTCAAACAACACGATGGGAAGGGCGAGGCTCCAACGAACATAAAGTATCGAACCCAAACCAAGCGCAATCAACAACAGGATTGCTCCGAGTGATGCAGCGACCCAAAAGACGGGCGGTCGCGTTTTCAAGTAGAAGTACGTGTCATGATCCGAGAGCAAGCCCAGATAGGTCAAAGCCGTCAGCACCACGAAGGGCAGAAAAACAGCTGCTAGAGCGAGGAGTTTGAGAACTCCCAGTTGCGCGATCCGGAAGGATTTAGCAACAGCGTTCCAGAGGATTGGGCCAATTGCCACTCGCTGCCCGGATTGCCGGGCAGTCACGATCGCCATGATGCCGGCTTGCTCGATAAGCAACGAGGCCAGGCTAAAGGTACCAAGACCGAGTGCGTAGATGACTCCGACAGGAGTCATTACGAAATTGAGAATATCCCAATTTGTCACGGCTCCGCGACCGGAGCGTTCCAGCAACAAACTCAGAAAGAGCGCCACGGCCGGTAGCAAGAGCCAGCCTTGAAGGAGTTTGAAAAGCGCTTCAAACAAAACCAAACTTGGCACCGCGGACCAGAAATCCCGGACAGCAAATCTCACGAGTGAAATTGGCCCGGGTAGTCCGATACTGTGGTGAGCGGTTCCACCCCCTGCATGAGCATGAACGTCAGGTGATTCCTTCACAAGTGACTCCCCAGATCCAGCACGTTAGCGGTCGGAATCAGGTGTTAAGATTGTGAGGATTGATCATCAGGAATCGAACTTGATTCGTGCTGTAATGGTATCGTGGTTGCTCCTTCATGGATGTTGAAGAAGATAGCATACAGGACCGGTGTCACAAGTAGAGACAGTATTGCAGCAAGTGTTAACCCAAACATGATGCAAACCGCCATGGCCCCAAAGAACGGGTCGACGAGTAAGGGAATCATCCCCAGTACGGTCGTGATCACTACCATGCAGACCGGTCTCATCTTGCTAGTTCCACCATCAAGAATCGCGTGATAAGGGTCTTTCCCCTTCTTGATATCCGTGAGGATTTTACTCAGCACGACAATCTGGTTCTTGATGAGTTCGCCGCCTAAAGCTAGTACACCGAGGAGTGCCATGAAACCGAAGGGTTTCCCAGTGA
>JBGTAO010000036.1:0-6473 GCA_041749835.1 Gemmata sp.
TGCGTTCACCGTCACCGATCAGTTTGGTGCCGCGGCTCGCGATCGCCTGCCACTGTGCCGCTTCGCCCCAGCGCCCCGCGTGCTCGGCAATGGCGTTCAGGAACGGTGGGCTCGGGTCATCACGCAGCGACTCGATCAGGAATTGTGAGGCCTCCCGTGTTGGGATGGCAACAGCGACCTCGGCAACAATGGCCACCTCGGCGGGGCCGTTCAAGCGTGCGATCGCATTCCAGCCTCCGGGTGCAGCAAGGCAATTGCGGAGAGCAATTCGGCTGGCGTGCCGCAGGTGCGTATCGTCGGCTGGCATCTTCTTGAGCAACTGCACGATGGGCTTCACCAGATCCGGGTGCGGGTGAAAGATCACCGCTTCCACGCAGGCCCGCGACTGATGAACCGAGTCGAACGACTTCATCACATCGAGCAGAATCTTGCGTTCTTCGTCGCCCCAGTTCTGCCGGCTACTCAGTGCCCGCACCATGTGCCCGGTGAGATCATCCGGCTGCAAGCCCGTGGCGGAGTTCTTGCCAGCGGCAACGATGTTGCGGTAATCCATCAGATCGGCGGGGTTGGTGTCGGCCTCGCGCAAGAACATGAGCCAACCCGCGACCGAGGCGGCCCGATCTTTCTCCTTCAGCAGGCGCTCGGCGATGGCATCGGCACTGGGTTGGCCCCGACCTTCGAGCACGCGGCGGCGCAGTTGGTTGCCGGCAAGGAAGCGTACAGTGATGTTCGGGTGAAACAGGTCTTCAAGCAGTTCGCTGTCCTTGGCGGCGGTGAAGTCGGCACGGTGGAACTTCGGGGCGGGAACCGGGGCGTTGACGTCCGTGCCTTTCCAGACGATGCGCCAGATGCGGCCACGGTCCTTGTCGCGGCCCGGGTGCTTCAGATCGACTTCGTAGTGACCGATGATCTTGTTGTAAAAGTCTGCCACGTACAGCGCGCCGTCCGGCCCGAGTTTGATATCCACGGGGCGGAACCAGCGATCCGAACTGACCAGGAAGTCCGGGAGTTCCTTCGCCACCGGTGTGGCCCCGAACCACTGAATGCGATCGAAGTTGATTCGGTTCGTGACGACATTGCCGACGAACATACAGCCCAGGTAGTTGTTGGGGAACTGGTTCGCGTCGTACCACGTGAGCCCGCACAACCCGGTGCTGCCGTGATCATGCCGCGTCACATGCGGGCCATACCCGAGGCCATCGTGCGGCTTGCCGAAGCTATCGTAATAGGCACCGGGGATGATCTGCGTGATCGGCTTGGAATGGCAATCGGCGGTGTACAGGTTGAACCACGGATCGACCGTCATACCGAACGGGTTCACCTGCCCACGGGAATAGACTTCGATGCGGCTGCCATCGGGCCGAAAGCGAAACGTGTGCCCGCTATTCAGCTTCACCTCGTGGCCATCTTTCCCTTTCACGGTGCTATCGTTGGAGAAGCCATGACAAGAATAGATCCAGCCATCGGGCATGAGAGTGTACGAGTTGTACATGCCGTGGGTATCGCGCGAGCCGAAGCCGCGAAAGAGCACCTCGTGTTTGTCCGCTTTGCCGTCGCCGTCGGTATCGGTGTACTTGCGAATCTCGCCGACGCTGGAGACGATGCAACTCTGGCAATCGGGCAACGGCAGGATGCCAATCGGGATATTCAGATCGCTCGCGAACACCTGCACCTTGCCGGCTTTGCCCGTCGCCGGATCGAAATCGGACAGCACGAAGAGTTTATCGGTGGGCTGGCCCGTGGATGCGAACGGGTAGTGGTACGAAGTGGTGACCCACATACGGCCCTTGGCATCGAACGCCATCTGCATGGGCTTCTGGATCTCGGGTTCACTCGCCACGAGTTGCACATCGAAACCCGGGGGCACTGTGAACGCCTTGCGTTCATCGGCCGGGGAAAGTGCTTCGGTCGGAGCTTCCAGATCCGGTGGGAGCTTCTTGGGCTGCGCACCCAATCGACCAACCGGCACAACAGCACTGAGGGTGACAAGAAGTGCGATGACGAGCAAGCAGCGCGGCATGGGGAGAGGTCTCCAAAAGGGCGGGCCAGGGTTGCTACCCCCGGGGAAGGATGCAAACAATTGTAGTCGTGCGTGCTGCGGAGGGTTAGCCCGTGTGCGGCACACTTAACGGCGGACGATTCGCAGGTTCGGCATCTCCTCGGCGAACTTCTCCGCGGCATTCGCCGTCACGTTCGTGCCCACGACGTTCAGCGTACGAAGCCCTTCAAGCCCCTGGAGTTCGGCAAGGCCCTTGTCGGTGATCGCGGTTTTCGCCAGGTAAAGCATTTCCAGCCGCTGCAGCGATTTCACCGTTTGCATGCCCTTGTCCGTGATCTTGGGGTTATCGGAGAGGGTCAGGTGTTCGAGCCGAATCAACTTCTTGAGCGGCACCAATTCGGCATCGGTGATCCCGGTCTCGACCAACCCGAGGTAGCGCAGTTCCTGACAGGCCGCGATGGCCGTAACGCCGGCGGTGGTGAGTTCGGCCTTGTTGATCACGAGCTTGCGCAGGTGCGGCAACGCCTTGAGCGCGATCAATCCCTTGTCGGTGCAACGGCTCGCATCGTCGATCAGAATCGCACCCAGACGAGGAAGCTTCTTCAACTCGGTGAGCGTCGCATTGGTGGCCTTGACGAAGTGAGCTTCCACTCGCGCATCCGGGGACAATTTCGCCTCTACCGACGCCGTGCCACCCAGCTTGGTGATTGCGTCGATGGTCTTCTGTTCCTCCGCGGTCGGCTCATCCACGGCTCGAACGGTGAGCGGCAACAACAGAGTCAGCAACAGTGCGGTGCGCATCGCGGCTCCCGGAAAGGATGGTATTCGTGGGCCATCGAGAACACCCCCCGACCATCCTACCGGATGAGCGCCCGATGCGGGGAGCAGGAAACTGCGTTCAAACGGTGGGTTCGGTGTTTCAGTCGGTGAGTCCAGCCGATACAACCAATCATAACACGATTGTTTTGGCCGCCCGAGCCCATTCGAATCACCCATGCACGCCGATCCACCCGACACACTCGAAGAACCACCGCTGCCAGCAGCCCCCCACCGCTGGGGATTGGGAATTCGTGGCTTACTCCTCGCTGGGTTCTTCCTTGGGTTCGGCACTGCCACGGTGCTGATTGTGATTTCGCAACGCGAGGCCAATCGCCGCGAACGGGAAGCCTTTGCGGCGGCCCAGCAACAGGCTCTCGAAGCGGCTCAGCAGATCGACCGAATGTTTCACGAGGCGCAGCGTTCCGCCGAGGACGTGGTCGCGGATCTGGCACAAGGCAGGCTTCCCACCGCCGCGTTGGAAGAGCGCATGCGGGCCGAGTTCGCGGCACGTCCGAGCCTCGATGGTTTCGCAGTCACGTACGAGCCGTTCGTCGCCGACCCGCAGCAGCGCCTCTATCAAGAGTACGTGAGTCGCAAACCCGATGGCAACTTGTCGGTTCTCAAGGGTGCCACTTACGATTACACGGCGACCCCAGGCACTGGCCCCGATGGCCCCAAGACGGCGTGGTATCACACACCCAAAACGACCGGGGCACTGTGGAATGAGCCGTTTCTGGCAACGGGTGCCGGCAAGGTGCTGATCGAATACGGGGCACCGTTCTACCGGCAAGCCGAGCCGAGCCGAGTCGCCGGTGTCGTGACGGTCGATTACTCGCTGCAAGACTTGCGCGATCTGATCGGCAAGTTGGAACTGGGCAGCAGTGGTTACGCAGCGGTCTTCACCCAGAAGGGCACCTTCCTGGCACACCCGGACCCGAGCCGCGTGGTGACGGGTTCGATCTTCGATGCACGCCCCGGCACCGATGATGCCACTCTTCACGGGGCCGCCCAAAAAGCACTCGATGGCGAAGCCAACAGCCTCGATTACTTCGATCCCGTGAGCGGACAGGAAGCCTGGGTGCTCTTTGTACCGATCCCGACGACGCGATGGGCGCTCGGCCTGGTGAAGTGGAAGCGCGATGCCGTGCAAGGCCCCGTAAAACGGCTGCAGCAACGAATCGCTATTGCCTGCGCCGTGGCCTTCGCGTTGGTGTGTCTGGTGGGCTGGTTTGTTCGCGTGGAACGTGGTGAGCCCCGCCCACTCTGGACCGTCGCGGGCTTGTTCAGCGTCTCGTGTGCTGCACTCATCGGGCTCACGTGGTGGCTCTCCTGGAGCATCAACACCGTACACGGTGTTCCGGTCACGGGGTCCACAGCTGCGAGCCGACAACTGGAGAAGTATCGCCGTTCGTTGCGAAAAGCCGAGCCGGTGTACGAGATTCCTACCGGGTTGCAGATTACAGCGATGAAGTTCCCGGACCCGACTTCGATCACGATCGCGGGCTTCGTCTGGCAACGCTACCCGGCCGCGGTGCCCGAGGACGTGACGCGGGGATTCCTACTCCCGCAACAGATCGATGAACCGGGGATGGTGGAGGAAATCCAACGGATCAAAGACGGTGCCGACGAGGTGATTGTGTGGTCGGTGGTGGTGACGTTGCAACAGAACTTCGACCCGGAGTTGTTCCCGTTCGATCACCGCGAGATCGCACTGCGGCTCCGGCCGGCCGATCTCCAGGAGAACGTGGTGCTGGTGCCCGACTTCAACGCTTACCCACTGATTGCCCCCGAGACATTGCCCGGGCTCAATGCCGACATCCGCGTGAACAACTGGCACTTCCGCAATAGCTACTTCAGCTACCAAACCGAACCGGCCGGCCCCACGCTGGGTCTGGCGGCACGAGCCGAGCGCGGCCCGGCACCCATGTTGCATCTTGTGATCGAAGCACGGCGAAACTTCATTGGCCCCTTTATCGCGTACCTGACTCCGGCACTCGTGGCCGCGGGGCTGGCGTTCGCGCTGCTCATCAGTGGGCGGCCCTTCGACAGTTTGCAAGATCTTGTCGGCGGGCTGAGCTACATCGCTGCGCTCTTCTTCGTGATCGTCGTGGCGCACGCCTCGCTACGTGACACCGTGGCGGCGGTGGGCATCACGTACCTGGAGCACATCTACATTCTGCTCTACTGTGCGATTGTGCTCGTCGTGGGAAATCTGTTCCTGTTGGCCTATCGCCCCGAGAACCGGCTGGTGCGCTTTCGCAATAACTTGATCCCCAAGTTGCTCTACTGGCCCGTATACACACTCGCGCTCTTCATCTCGACGCTGGCGGTCTTCGCTGTGCGTTAAAGCGGCGACCGCCGGTCGAGCAGCGGCGCCCGGATTACTTGGCGATCTCGGCACCGGGCCAGACCAAGTCGTTGAAGCGATCCACCGGTTCGCGTGCCGTCCAGGCGATCCCACGAAGCAACAGCACACGGAAGAGCGGATCGTCGAACGACCACGAATAGTGCCCAGGAATCGACACGAAGACCCGCCCCTTACCGTGTTCCAGCGACCAGAACTGCGGCCAGGGTTGCTTCTCTTCCGTGGCCCACGCGATCACGCGCTCCTTGGGTAAGTCGCCGGTTAGCAGCCAGTAACTTTCATCGACGAGCGTGAGCTTCTCCAGGTTGCGGGCAATCGGATGTTTTCTCTGGGTGTTGAACGTGACATCGAGCGGGCCGTGGCGATACTTGATCTTGCCACTGTCCACCGCGAGGCCAATGCGCTTGGCGAAGCCGGGTACATCGTCGCGGCCATCGACGGCCCAGTGGATGTAAACAAGGCCACCACCGCGTTCGAGGTAGGCGTCGATTTCGGCGGCACGTTTGTCGTCCCAACTCCCCCGCTGGAAGAAGACCATGACATCGGCCTTCTGGAATTCCTCCTTTGCGGGCCATTCGTGCGCGGCTGCCACTTCGATGTTGTCGGTCGCGGCGAGCAACTCGCTCCAGGCTTTCTTCCACGCGGGGTAATCGTGTTCGCCGGGGCCGTGATCCTTCGGGCCATCGATCAGTACCACACGAATCGGGCGTGTCTTCTCTGGCGGTTGCGGTGCCCCAGCCAGCACGGCATTCACCTCCGCCAGCGTGCGCGGCTTGGGTCGCTTCTCGGTGCCGGTGTAATCGCGCGGCATTGCAGGCGGCGGCGTGAGCAAGTACGTCATCAGGTCGCGGGTCTGATCCGGGCCGAGCTTCTTCACGAGATCGTCGGGCATGACCGAGACCGCCGCGGGCCGTAGCGATGCGACTTCCGCCTTCTCGATCACCGTCGTCTTGCCGTCCTTGTCGCCGATGTGCAACTTGCCATCGATCGTGCGCACCACGCCTTGCAGTGTGCGTTCATCCTTCAGCACGATCGTCTGCGGAATGTAATCGGGGTTGATGGCGAAGCTGGGTTGCGTGATGTCACGCATGACGGAGGTGTAGTCGCGGTGTATCAGGTTCGTGAGATCTGGGCCGATGAGCCCACCTTGCCCGGATACGGCGTGGCACTTGGCGCATCCCAAAGCATCGGCCGAAAACAATCGCCGCCCTCGCTCGGCGTCGCCGGATGCCGTGGCGCCAGCCCAATCAACCGAGAGAAACTCGGGGGCAACGCTGTCGCCCTGACCGG
>JBGTAO010000037.1:0-3115 GCA_041749835.1 Gemmata sp.
CAGGCGGTTGTATTCGATCTGTCCCGACCAACCGAGTTTGCCATCCGGATGACGGAAGATGGGACGCTGGAAATCCGTGTCTTCCTCGATCTTCAAGATGCCGAAGAAACTCCGTTCCGAGTGCAACAATCCTCGTGATGATTCGCGGTAAGTGTGGTAGCCCAGGATGACGGCCACACAGAGTGCGAACCTAATCGGGCGATCGACGAAGAAGAAACAGACCATCACAGGTACTGCGTAGATGAGCACCACTTGAACCGTCTCCACCGAGAGATTCAAGTTACTCGCAAGTCGGTCTCGCAAGTCGGTGAACCAGGTCTGGGCGGGGAATTGGCGGAGAAAGTAGAAGCCAAGCCCCACAGCGATGGGGATGACGATATCGAGAATGACGCGGGTTCGCCTTTGGTGGTAGGTCAGCGTCTTGGCGCTGGGATCTTCATCGGCCAGGCGTGGCACCATCAGACATGCCACCATCAGTGCAATCGGATACTCATAGGCAAACGGGAACACCACCGGAGCGACCAGTGAGTTGAAGATGCCACCGAGCACGCCACCAAAGGACATGACCAGGAAGAAGCCCGTCAGATATTTGGGGCTCGGGCGATCCCGTGCCAGTTCATAGTGGCACATCAAGGCCACGAAGAAGAACGTCACAATATGGAGAAGCAAGGTGATCCCGATTCCGGGGTTCACGCCTGAAATCATCACGAACACGAGCAGCAAAATCATCACGGGGGCCAAGTTCCCGATGACGATTCGGAACCAATCGGGTACGCGGCCAAAAGCAATAATGAAGGTCACGAGGTACAGCGCGAGGGGAATCACCCAGAGCAGGGGAATACTGGCGATGTCCGTGGTCATGTGGAATGTGACGCCCAGCATCAAGCTGGAGGGTACGAACGCCAGCGCGACCCACTTCAGTTTCCGTATTGTGGATGGCGGAGCTTCGCCACCCATATCGGGCGAGAAGCCGGTTTCCGCTTCGCCGTTCACTCCATTCGCGGCAGCAACCTTGATTGCCCGAGGTACAACCTTCTGAGATGGTGGAACACCCAGCGGATTCGCAGCAGATTTCCCACAAAAGTAGATCATTCCTACCAAGCCCACGAACCCGCAGGCAAATAGCCAAGCCTGACCCACGATCGTCAGATTCGGTTCGATCAAGAATGGATAACCCAGAAGCGAAATCAAGCTTCCCAGGTTGCTCGCTGAGTACAAGAAGTACGGATCGCGTGCCGAAGGATGGCCGGTGAAGACAAACCACTTTTGCAAGAGCGTGGCGGTTGTTGACACAACAAAGAAGGGAATACCGATCGCCACAGTGAGCAATGCTAGCACGCTCAACACGGGGCTAGTATCGCCACCCGGAGCCAGGCTCTCGACGATGGCAATCGGTGAGTTGCGAGCACTCGATATCGCAGCCAACGTGAATGCTGCAATCGGCCCTGCCAACACCAGCAGATGGATGAACAACTGCTTGCGTGGGCTCTTGACATCGCTGAGTTTGTGAGCGTAGAGGTAGCCTAATAGTAGGAGTGCCTGAAAGAACACCATGCAGGCATTCCAGACGGCCGGACTGCCACCCAGCAAGGGTAGCACCATCTTTCCGACCATCGGCTGAATCATAAACAGTAGCGACGCGCTCACAAACAGTGTGGCTGCAAACAAGAGGGGCACGGGACGGCTCCGGTTGTCGACTCGTGGTGTTATTTGAAGCTAATGCGAAGTTTACGAATCGCGCAAGCTCCGGAAAGTAGCAACTACGTTGGCTTCAATGAGGAACCCATGAGTACTTCCGATGTTTCACAAAAACTGCGCGCATGTACCGCGCACCGTTCGAGGTGGAAAAGTACCCCCGAACACCTGCACACACTTTGCGTAAAGGTGTTCGGGGGTCTCCTGCTCATTCACCGTTGACAACTTCAAACTGTACAGCCGCTCCAGTCGATTTACTGACCTCAACCCGAACGGCTCCGTTCGGATCGCTGGCAGTATCCAGCCGCAATGTAATCGTGTGTCGGCCCGGTGCCAACGCGGCCCTGCCATCCCACTCCTTGGGCATACTTTTCCCATCGATCCACACCCGACTGACGAGACCTTTCACATCGAACTGGATAGTACCCGCGGTCGCGAGTTCTACTTCACCCTGTGCATACACGACCTCGCTCTTACCGGGTTGGCGCAGTTCTGCGAGCGGCAGCTGTCCGGCCACCATGCCATAGGCTTTCTCCCAAGTCTCGGGTTTGGCACCGAGTACCATCCGTGTGAACGTTTCGTCGTTGGGCGTTTCCTTAACGAGTTGAGCTTCACTCGGCCGCAGAATTCGCCACCGCTGGATCGTCCGACCGGATGGGATTGCGTAAGGCCCAGCCTTGCCCAACTCGCCCAGGAACCGGCTGAGATCGAGAAGCTCTTGCCGTGTGAGAAACTTGGTCAGTCCCTCGGGCATCAGCGATTTCCCTTCGCGTTCCGAGTCGATGTCGGTCAGCGGAACCGGAATCAGTTTTCCGGTCGCATCGCGCAGTACCACACGCTGATTGTCTCGGGTTACGACTACACCTGTGAAGATCTGTTCGGCTGTCGTGGTAATCACCCGCGTGGTGTATTGCTCCTTGATCGCGGCGTTGGGGTCGAGGATCGAAGCGAGAACATAATCAATCGGTGAAGAACCACCAAGTGCCGAAAGCTCGGGGCCAACGTTGCCCCCCGCCTTGGTTAGCGCGTGACATTTGAAGCAACCCAGATCGGCCCGGCGGAAGATAGCCTCTCCGCGAGCCGGATCGCCCTTGGCTGTCGCCTCAGCGACAAGGTCTTTCAGTTGTGCAGGTGTCGGTGGCTTGGGATCGGTCGTTAACCCGGCAGCCTTCGTCAGCACGGCCGAGAGGCCTTCGTCGGACCGGCCCGCAGTATACATGTAACGGAGTGCCAGCTTGGCCGGGTCCGTCTTCATGTCAACTTTGGAGAGTGCCGCGGCGAGTTTCTCCGGCCCACCTTTGCGTGTGAGGAAGGCATCGATCACAATACCAATCTCGTCGCCAGGCTTCGCCCCAGCCAGTGCATCGGCAGCCGAGGTGCTGGCCATATCAACGTTTCGTCGAGCCAATGTCGCGATTGC
>JBGTAO010000038.1:0-2911 GCA_041749835.1 Gemmata sp.
TTGTAGCGGTCGAGTTGGCCGCGCTACCCGGAGGCTCCGGATGAACCTGCCGATCCCATTGCGCTGGCGGCGAGCAATTGTTGGTCTCGCGCTGCTCCCCGTGGCCTCGCCCGGAATTGCAGCTGAGCCCGAACCATTTCCGGTACTTCCGGGGGTCACGCTCCCACCGGATCGGACACCGCAAGAAGTGCAGATCCTGTACGGGACGCGGAAAGTCTACCCGTATTACCGGCCGCAGTTGGTGCTGCCGCTGCCACCCATGCCAGTCATGCCTCCGCCGGGCTACCGCCTGGTTCCGGAACCGTCGGTGAGCGAAGAATCGCGCACGGTGGCTCCGACCGAGGTTCACGTATTCGTCGAAGATCGGGCGACGCCGCCTGCGCCAATCATCCTTGCGGGATACTCGGGAATGCATTCCCCGGCGATGCCGCTCTCGCAGCAAGCACCTTGGCTAGGGTCGTCGTCTTTGGTTCCGCAACTCTCCATGTTGCCGGTGCCACAGATTCCGATGGCTCCCAATCTGGCAACATCTGGGCCGTCGGCATCGCAACCAGCGACAGCGGCCCAACCGACGATTGTCGTGATTCGTGAGTCGGGTGGAGAAGCTCGGCCGGCTCCGTTGGCGGAAGCCCCACGCGGCATCACGCTGGGTGGCGAAGCCTTGCTCGGCATCGGAATCGGGGCAGCAGGCCTGGGCTTTGGTTTCGCGGGCTGGCGTCGGAAATCGTCTACCGCAGCGGCGAAAACCACGCTCCGGCATCCCGAGCCAACCAGCCCGATGGCGGGCGATGGCGTGATGCTCATGGGAAAGTACAACTCTGGCCCGCGCAAGGAGACCGCCGAGCGCTTCGACATGGGCGTGAACTACGAGACGGAGAAGAAAGAGAAGAAGAAGACCGAAGCCCAAAGCCAGCAAGCCGTCCTGGAGTTCATCCTGTCGCAGAACCTGGCCTTACATGCCGAACTGGGTGGCGAGGGCGAAGGCGCGATACCCGAGGCGATGGAACTGCCCGCGGATCATCCAGAAGATCTCACCACAGAGAAATCGACCGAGACCGACTGAGTGCCGTTGCCGGGGTGCCGCGATTCCGTGTGTGAATTGGGCAACCGCCCGTGGCGACCAGGGTGTGAACTTCGAGACTCATTGAACGAACGATCGACTTCAACCGTCTCTCAGGGAGGAATGACGATGTCGCACCCGAACCCGGTGTTCGTGGGCATGGATCTGGGAACCTTCAAGACATCGGTTGCCAGTTCCACTGGTTACCGCGATGTCATCCAGACGGCCGTGGGTTGGCCCAAAGACCATATCGCCCGCACCGTGCTGGGCCGGGATGTGGTCTTCGGTGAAGACCTGGTGGAACACCGCCTGGCCCTCGATGTGATTCGCCCCTTCGAAAAGGGTGTGCTGAAGTACGGTGATGCGGCGGCCTCGGGACTGACGCCGCAACAGGTAGAGAAGCACGCGATGGCGACCCGACTGGTGATCGAGTACGCGGTGAATCAGGTGAACCCGGAGCACGCCGAGAAGTCGCGGCCGGTGTACGGCGTGATCGGCGTTCCCTCGCGGGCCAGCCTGAAGAACAAACAGTTCGTGATGGATGCGGCCGCTGGCGTGTTCGATGCCGTTGCGGTTGTCTCCGAGCCGTTCACCATCGCCTATGGTATGAATCGGCTGACCGACGCACTCGTGATCGATATCGGTGCGGGCACGGTTGACCTCTGCCCGATCTATGGCGTGTACCCCGCCGACGACGAGCAGGTCACGGTTCCGCTGGGTGGCGACGCCGTGGACGAGGAGTTCGAGAAGCGTCTCAAGGCGAAGTTCCCGAAGGTGCAGGTGTCGCGGAACATGATCCGTGAGATCAAGGAGAAGCACGGCTTCGTGAACTCGGTCGGCGAGCAAGCGCTGGTGAACCTGCCAGTGGATGGCAAGCCCACCCCGCACGATGTGACGGAGCCCCTGAAGGCCGCCTGCCTCGCGCTGGTGAACCCGATCGTCGATTCCGTTCGCAAGCTGATCAGCAAGTTCGATCCGGAATTCCAGCAACGGCTTCGCAACAACATCATCCTCGGTGGTGGTGGTAGCCAGTTGAAGGGGCTCGATCGCGTGATCGAACAGTCCTTGAGCGAGTACGGCGGAGCCAAGGTCACCCGCGTGACCGACGCCACCTACGCCGGTGCGGTGGGTGCTCTGAAGCTGGCGATGAGCATGCCCGCCACGGGTTGGACCGCGCTGAGCAAGGGGAAGACCGGGAAGACCGTTGCTGCCGCCGCGTGAATCGCCATGAATGCGTGAACTGAGCCATCAGCCCAGCCGGGAAACCGACTGGGCTGATTCTGTTGGTTTGCGGCAGCATGAGGCGTTCAGTCGAGTTCCGCAACGATCTCGCCACCGGCGCGAGTGCTCAGTGCGGCGAGTGTCCGGATGGGTAACGTTTCGCGCAAAAAGCGAACGCTTCCGTCGGCCAAGGCTGCGTTCGCGCCACCCGAGTGAAAGCTGTAGATTTCGTAGGCATTGGTGCAGTTGATCGCGCACTCGCCAATGAGCGTGAACCCATCCGCCGAGGTGCCTTCGATCCCGAAGCCTTTTTGATGATCGGCCCACAACCCGCCAGTCACTAACCCCGGACCACCACCGCCGAATGGGGGTGTTTGGTCGGTGCTGCGTCGGCCGTTCACCCAGTACTGCGGCCGATTCGCGTCTTCCGTCACGAGCAGCGTGTTCGAAAGCCCATCGCTGATTTGTCCAATTGTGGAACCGGTTGAACTCATGACGCCGCGCCACACGCTTGAGTAACTGGCCGGGTCCGGGTAACCGAGATAAGCGAGCAGCGGCTGCGCGACCACCGAGACATTCGTGTAGTCCCACGCGGCACCCGAGAACGGCGACCCGGCCACACCGGCCAGC
>JBGTAO010000039.1:0-8182 GCA_041749835.1 Gemmata sp.
TGGGCAGCACCACTACGATCACCTCATCGACCGCTGCCGGAGGTTCGCTGTCCTCTGGACAATTTGTGGCCGGCACTGGTGTCATTCAGAATCAAGGGTTGATCCAAACCACGGGTAGCGGCCTCATGCTCATCACTCCCACCACGTTTGTGAACCAATCGGGCGGCATCGTTCGAGCCAACGCGGGCGGCCAGGTGCAGATTGGTGACGCTTTCTTTAACCAGGCCGGCGGTACCATCAACCAGGCCGGCGGCAGCTTCGATGTCAACGGCGGCAACTTCCTCCTACTAGGCACGAACTGGGCCAACGAGGGCACGATCACTCTCAGCAGTGGCTTACTCGAACTGGGTGGCAGCTTCACGAGGGCCGGCATCGGTACAGTGACACGCACCGGCGGCATTGTGAGGATTACCGGAGCAATGGACAATACTGCCGCGACACTCGCGCTGAATGCGGCGACAGGCAGCTATCAACTCGCTCAGAACGGCTCGATCACCGGCGGGAGCATCACTTCGAGCGATAGCAGTCAATTTCAACTACAGCTCTTGGGCGGGAATAACAACCGCCTCAACAACGTGGATGTCGGCCTGAATGTGCTGAGCTTCAGCGCCATGAGCGGCCGCGTCCGATTACAGGGTTCGTCCACCTTGGCGGCCGGTACAACGCTCAATCTGAACGGGGTATTGAATATCGTGGGATTCGAGCAAACCACGACCTTGAACGATCTGGCCGTTAATTTGAGCTCGGTTGGAAGCGAATTGTCGGTCGTGGGAAGCAACACCCTCACCCTCGGCAGCGGGACCACGGTTACAGGGGCCGCTACCGTCTCGATCACGTCAACAACTACCGGGGGGGTTCTGCAAAACCAGGGATTGATTCGCTCGATTGCTAGCACACTTACGATTGACCCCTCCACGTTCACGAATCAATCCAGCGGCATCGTGCGTGCCGTCGATAGCACCCTCAGCATTCCGGATGCAACCACCTTGACGAACTTCAATGTGGACACACTCACCGGGGGAACGTGGCAGGTGCAGGGCAATGCGACGCTCGACTTCGGTAGCCGAACAATCGCGACTGTGAGTACGGGCACCACCGTCGAACTCAACGGCGCGAATTCCAACTTCGCCGCGATGAACGCCCTGTTAACCAACCACGGCACGCTCAAAGTGCTGGGCGGCCGCGACTTCGCGCCAACGAGCGGCGCGGTCCTCAATACCGGCCTGATCGAGATCGGCAGCGGAAGCACGTTCACGAGCAATCTCATGGTGAACGGCGGCGGTACATTGCGAGGCGCTGGCACGGTCGCAGGGAATGTCACCTACGACACCACGGGGGGCTTCCTCGAACCGGGCCAAGTTCCTGGTCCGGCACCCGCGATCCTCAATATCAACGGCAACCTCACACTCAATGCGAATACCACGGTCAACTTCAAATTAGATGGAGCTTCCGCCGGGAGCGAGTACGCACAGATTTCCGTGAGTGGGGATGTGACACTGGCCAACGCCGTGCTGAACGTGACAGGCAGTTTCGTTCCCAATGCCGGTGATAAGGTCTTTATCGTGAATAACACGTCGGGTAACGCGATCAACGGAACGTTCGCGGGCTACGCCGACGGAGCGACGATCGTCGTGAACGGGCAAGTGGGCACCATCAGCTACTTCGGCGATTACAGCACGCTGGCACTGACCGGCGGAAACGACGTGGTGCTCTACAACTGGACTCCGGTTCCCGAACCGGGCTTTGTCTTGGCAATGGCGAGCGGTGTGCTTGCTCCCTGGTACCTGCGTCGGCGTCGGCAGCGGGCTGCCGTGTCGTAGCTGTCTGGCGAAGTTCGGCATCGGTTCAATCGACACTGCCCAGGGCGTCCACCGCTTCGCTGGCAGTGTCGTAGAGTGCCCACAGTGTGTCGAGCGCGGTGGTGCGCAGGAGTTCGCGGATCTCTTTGTTGACACCCGCGAGCACCAGTTCACTACCGCGATTCTTGGCCATCAGGTGGCAACGCAGAAGGAAGGTAATGAATGCCGAGCCGAAGTAGCCCACCTCCGATAGATCGACAATGATCTGGTTCGGTGGGTCTTCCTTGAGCGGGGCCAGCACCATCTGGGCGGCGGGTTGCAACAGCGTCTCGGGCAGGTGTTCGATCTGCGGCGAGGGCACGATCACGGCGATATCACCGTGTCGCTTGACCTGGAAGAACTCGTTGGCCAGATCCGCATCGGAGGCCATTGTGGGGGAATCCTGGGAGTGTTTCGGGACAGAGCGGGCGATGTTCTCTCCCCAAGGTTAGTCGTGCTGAGGCCGCGAATCAAGCGCCATGCCGCACTCAGACCGACGACTGACGGAGAAACCCCACCGCCAAATTCTTGAAAGTGGTGTTGACACCACTGAGCGCCGTGTTCACTATAACCACAAGTTCTGCCTCTTCTCTGTTCCGGCCCCATCGTTTTGAGACGCAAGTCTCTGAACGATGGGGTTTTTCTGTTCGAGCATATCCACATCACGAACTTGATCACCTCGCTTCGAAATCCCGCGTGATTGCTCCTTTGCCTGAAGGATCGTGGTCACATTCTCGATCGCGTGGTACATGGCCGGGTTGGCCTTGTGTGCCCCTCCCGGCTTGCCTATAGCCCTTGCCCCGGCCATGGGAACGAACGCCGGCGAAGGACCGCCATGAGCCCGCAGATACCGCCCGACATTTTGACACGCTCCATCGTTGGCCTCGTTGCCGGCGTGGTCCGCTACCCCTGGCTTGTGCTGGCGGTTACGGCCGCGCTCACCGTGGCTGCCATCCAGTTGGCGTACGCACGGCTGGAGTACCACACCCAGCGCAACGACTTGCTGAGTGCAGATAAGCCCTGTCAGCAGCGCTGGCAGAAGTACCTCGACGCTTTTGGCGATGACGACGACATGGTGGTCATCGCGGAAGGATCCGATCGCCAGCAGATGATGACGGCCCTCGATGCCGTGGCCGTGCGGCTCCAGCAGCGCCCCGAGCTCTTCGATCGCGTCTTTCATAAGCTCGATTTGCGGCACCTCCAAGATCGCGCGTTGTTGCACTTGCCCCAGGACAAGCTCGAAGCGATCCGTGGCCGCATCGATCGGATGGAAGCGCTCTTGGGGCCGGTTGGTCCGGTGGCCTGGCGCATGCTGGCGATACAATCGCTGATGGCTAACGCTGCGGTGGTGCTGGAGAACCAGGCCGCTGGGCAACCCATCACCGATGCGGATCGCGATCTGTTGGTGCAACTCCCGCCCATTGCCACCGCGGCGGCCCAGAGCCTGCGCGACCCCAACCGCTACCGCAACCCCTGGACGTTGACCATCACCGGTCCCGAGGAAGCGCACCCGGCGGGTCAGGATGTGGCCCAGCAAGATGCCCTGGCGGTGCCGCAATACTTCTTCACGCCGGACGACTCGCTCGCACTCCTCACGTGCCGACCCATCAAGGCGGCGCAATCGTTCACACCCGCGAAGGAAGCCAGCGCTGCCATGCGGGCGATCCTCGCCGAAGTCGGGCCGCAGTTTCCGGCGGTGGCGCTGGGGCTTACCGGGCTACCGGTGCTCGAAACGGATGAGATGATGCTCTCCGATTTCGACTCACGGCGAGCGTCGTGGCTTGCGCTACTTGGCGTGGCGGTGCTGTACCTCTTCGTCTACCGCGGGTTTCGTTATCCGTTGCTCACGCTCACCACACTGGTGGTCGGCACCATCTGGGCACTGGGTTGGGCCACGCTCACGGTGGGCCACCTCAATATCTTGTCGGCCACTTTTGCCGTCATGCTGATTGGCATGGGCGATTATGGCGTGCTCTGGGTCGCCCAGTACGACGAAGCACGCCGGCAGGGTGAATCGGTCGAAGTGGCTTTGCGCCGCACGGCCGAACGGGCTGGGCCGAGTATTGCCACAGCCGCGGCCACCACGGGGCTGGCTTTCTTCGCCGTGATGCTCGCCGATTTCCAGGCAGTGGCCGAACTCGGGTGGATCGCGGGAAGCGGCGTACTGTTGTGTGCCGCGAGCTGTCTAATCCTCATGCCCGCGCTGCTCGTACTGGTAGAACGGCGACGAGAGCGAAACGCTGTTGCTCCACACACGCGATTCAATCACCTGACTTCACATCGCGATGGCCCGGTGATCCTGGCATTCCCCACGGCCTGGCTTCCGGGCCTGGCGCGTCGGCCGCAGTTGGTGCTCGCGCTGGGGGCGTTCCTCGTGCTGGCCGCCGGGTTGTTTGCCAGCCGCTTGCATTACGATCACAACTTGCTGAACTTGCAGGATCGAACGCTCGACTCGGTGCAGTGGGAACACAAGCTCATCGATCGCGCCGCCGGGGCCACCTGGGATTCGCTGAGTGTGGCGCGTTCGCGGGATGAAGCACTGGTACTGAAGGCCCGCTACGAGGCATTGCCCGAAGTCGGTCGAGTCGTCGAGATTGCCTCGCTGGTGCCGGCCGAGCAGGAACGCAAGCTGCCTATCGTGCAGGCGATTCATGTGCGGTTGACCGGTGTTCCCGCGGTGGATCAACTCCCGGCACCGGTCGAATCGGAGCCGGGCATGGTGTTGGAACTGGCGGGCCGAATCTCCCGACTGGCCGGTTCGGAGAGCGCGATCGCGCGGGCTTGCACGGAACTGGCAGCGGCCGTCGCGGAGTCGCCCCAGGCATCCCACCAATTGCGCGAGTTCGATCTGCGCCTGGGCCGCGATCTCGTTTCGGAATTGCTGCGTTTGAAGGCCGTTTCACGCCCGGCCGTCGTCACCACGGCCGATCTGCCAGTGGAACTGCGCGAGCGTTACATCGGCGCGGAAGGTGAGTTCCTGGTTCGGGCGTTTGCCCGCGATAGCTTGTGGGATTACGAAGCGTTGACACGCTTCACGCGTGCTGCCAACACGGTCGATCCGGAAGCCACGGGTAAGACCTTCCGCACGCTGGAAGGTTTACGGCAGATGAAGCAGGGCTTCGAGCGTGCCGCCCTGTACGCCCTCGCTGCGATCGTGCTGGTGCTGATGTTCGATCTGCGCCGGCTGGCCGATCTCGCAATGGGCCTGTTCCCACTGGGAGTAGGGATCGCGCTGACACTGGGAATTCTCGGACTGTTCGGAGTGGCGCTCAACCCGGCGAATATGATCGCGCTTCCGCTGATTGTGGGTGTCGGGGTCGATAACGGTGTCCACGTGCTGCACGATTTCCGGAGCCGCGACACACGGCGGGCGTACCGACTCGGCTCGGCAACCGGCCGCGGCATTCTCGTTGCGGGTCTCACAACCGTATTGGGCTTCGGCGCACTCATGACCGCCCGGCAGGTGGGGATGGCCAGCCTCGGGCTGGTGCTCGCCGTCGGAGTTCTGTGCTGCATGATCGCCGCACTCGTGTTACTGCCGGCGTTGTTGCAACTCCGCGACCTGCGTCAACTCCGCCACCAACACGCTGATGCGAGCACCGTGATCGTGCCGATTGGCACCACAAAAGCGGCGTGATTCGCACACGGTTTCTTGGCGAGCGGGTTCCTGACGAGTCGCGCACCGTCAGCTCACCTCACCGCTCATTCCCAAGTTCGGCAGCGAAGGCAGGACTCCCGTGGTGGTCGCGGGAGGCGGAATCTTCGCAAGAGTCGTTATTGTGTGATCTTGCGAGAGTTTTCGCTTGCTCGTGGGTTTCAAGTGTAATTAAGATTGGCTGTTGTGGCCATTCGGATGGCCCGGATGGCGTTCCGTGTGATTTTGCAACGACGCAAGATAATACCTAGTTCGGCGACAGAAGGCAAATACATGAGACTGTCGCTACTCAGCGCTCTGTTGTTTGCTGCTGCCGTTGGATGCGGCCGCACCTCAGTCGACCGTTCGACAGCGACGAGTGGGGAGACGGCAAGCTATGCGAGAGGGAAGCAAGTTGAGCAGAATGACAAGCAAATTCCCAACGTGGTCAAGGAAACGAATCCTGCCAAGCAAGTGGTGAAAAAGAAGACGGATCAACGACCGCTTTTCGACGACAAAGAGATGGTACGCCCAATCAACGAACTTCACGGCTATACGATTGAAGACTATCGCAAGTTGCCGAATTGCTTGGACGTGTTCAAGGAGTGCCTTGCCGTCTCCTATGAGCGGAAAACCTCAGAGCAGTATAAAGACGCAGTCCTGCAGGTTGCTCAGAAGCCGTGTCGGGTGATGCTGAATCTGGTCGATGTGTCGGCCGACTATGACTACGCCGACTTCGAGTTAGTAAATGATGAAGGTGAATCCGGCTTGGCCACACTGCAACAAGGCGGCGATATTGGGAACTATACCAGTCATTTACGGGCGACGTTCCCGATTATCAACATCAAAAAGGCGAAGGGACTCGACTCGAAGCGCCTCTCTATCGGTAATCGGGTAGTGTTGGTAGGCATGGGGTACGTCGTTAATGCCTCATCGTGGGGGGCTGCTGACCCGCGGTATGGTATGCCGCGGGGTGATGCGCGTCAGGTGATGCTTCGAGCGTTTGGCAAACCAACAAGCTTGGGATTGGGCCAGCGGCGCTACGAGTTCTCCTTCATGGTTCGCAACTGGTACATTGCTTCTCAGTAATCAACTCGGAGTTCCATTTACCATTACGCCACGAACTGTGCATGATCGCTTGAGTTATGTGTGAGTGGTAGCGGTTGCTGGGCGCAGGGTTGCTTGCGGGAAGTACGCCGCTAGCGATAAGTTCTTGCCAGAGCAACTGGTATAGATCTACTTTACTCATAGGTGGAAGCCAGCGCTGACCCCAAGTGCCTTGAAGCAGCCAACGTGCGCGGTCGCGTTGTCCAGTCGTCGGACGAAGAAACTGGGTCATGGTACCTCCTCAGTCGAATAGGGTTCTGGAGTTCACCCAGCACCACTGTACACACAATCAGCATATAAATCAAGCGAATATTTGCCAAACGGAGCAAAGACAGGCCGAACCAGTCGCTGCAGCAGTCGGCGGGGGCATGACGGCTTTCCCAGGTTTGTAGCTCACTCAGCCCCCGCCACAGGTGAGCAGTGTCGATGTATCGCCAAGCCATTGCTTTCGACCGGCGACCTCAAAGTCGTCGCTCGCCCATAATAGCCACTACCGATTCGGGCGAGTTCGCCGTTGCGCATGGGAATCTCGGGAATGGAGCTGAAGCACACCCCATGGACGTCGCCCCCCGTGAGGGAATCCGAAATCTTCAGTACGAAAAAGACGTTGCACTGTTGCTAAACCCGCGCCACCACTACAATTCCCAAACTTCGCCCCCAGATTGCGCCAATCGCGTTGATCGGCCGGGGGGTGGGGGAAGTAACTTTACCTCATTGCAGCTGCCGACCGCTCACCCGGCCGGGCCGCCCATCTCACTCAAACTTATGGTTAACCGCAGCCTCCTCCGCCAGTTCGATATCGCCGAAGAAGAACTCCAGAACATCGACGACGTGTTCAACCAGGCGATCACCACCTGGGTTCAAAGCGAAGAGCAAGACTACGAAGCCAACAAGATCGTCACCGGCAAGGTGCTCGAGATTCGTGGCGACGATGTCGTGATCGACATTGGATACAAGTCGGAAGGCGTCATCAAGCTGGATGAATGGAAGGAAGATGGCACCGACACGCCTTACCCGAAAGCGGGCGATACCGTTGAGGTGCTGCTCGAAACGGTCGAAGGTGAAGACGGCACCATTTCGCTGTCGTATCGCAAAGCGAAGCGGCAGAAAGAATGGAACGCCATTCTCGCCAAGCACAAGGAAGGCGATGTGGTTTCGGGCCGGGTTCTCAAGAAGATCAAGGGCGGCTTGCTCGTCAACATCGGTGTGAACGTGTTCCTGCCGGCTTCGCAGGTTGATATCCGCCGACCGCAGAGCATCGACGAGTACATCGAAAAGAACATCGAGTGCGTCATCCTCAAGATCGACGAGCAGCGCCGCAACATCGTGGTCAGCCGCCGCAAGCTCATCGAAGACCGCCGACGCATCCAGAAGGATAAGTTGCTCAGCGAGCTGGAAGTGAGCCAGATTCGCAAGGGCGTGGTCAAGAACATCGCCGAGTTCGGTGCGTTCGTCGATCTTGGCGGCATCGACGGCCTGCTGCACATCACCGATATGGGCTGGCACCGGGTCACGAACCCGCGCGACGTGGTCGCCATCGACCAGGAACTCGAAGTGTACATCCTGCACATCGACCGGGAGAAGGAGAAGATCGCGCTCTCGC
>JBGTAO010000040.1:0-2889 GCA_041749835.1 Gemmata sp.
GCCGTGTTGTCCTTCCCAGCCCCAACGGCGCAAGCGACTGACCCCCCACGCTCCGGACCGCATGGTTCCGGGCCGTTCCCCACCACGACGAGCCTGGGGCCATCGGCTGCCAACACTTTTCGCAACTGCACTTTTCATCTCAGCCAAACTCAGGGCAGACGGAAGCGACGGAGAACCATAAGCCGTTCAGGAGTGTCTCTGTCGCGCCCGACTGTGTTGCAGGCACTCTGTTTCCCTGTGGTTGCTTTGCCATGACCGTTCGCACACGCTTCGCACCGAGCCCGACGGGCTATCTCCACATTGGTGGCGTCCGTACAGCACTGTTCAACTGGCTGTATGCCCGCCGGCATGGGGGCCAGTTCATCTTGCGCATTGATGACACCGATGCGGCTCGCAACCGCTCCGAAGCCGTGAAACCAATTTTGGATGGCTTCGACTGGCTCGGGATCGACTGGGACGAAGGACCGACGAAAGAGGGCAGCGGTGAGAGCTTCGGCCCGCACCAGCCGTATTTCCAGGGGCAACGCAACGATCTCTACGTGGCAGCGGCGATGAAGTTGCTCGCCAGCGGCCACGCCTACCCCGACTACACACTGGCCGCGGAGCAAGACTCACTGCGGAAAGCCGCCGAGAAGGCCAAGCGACCTTACGTTCACCGTGGCAGTAACCGCGATGTGGCACCGGCCGAGAACCTGCGACTCTACCAGGAGAAACCCGCCGCGATTCTGCTCAAGGTGCCCGATGGCGTGAAGGTGACATTCCAGGATCACGTCCGCGGTCAAGTCGAGGTCAATAGCGACACGATTCGTGATCCCGCGTTGTTGCGAGCCCCCGACCAGAACGGCATCTGTCGGGCGCTGTACAGCTTTGCCACCGTGGTGGACGAGATCGCTTTTGGCATCACGCACGTGATCCGCGCTGAGGAGCATCTTTCCAACACGCCCGCCCAAGTGCTGATCTTCCAGGCATTGGGGGCCAGCGTGCCCGAGTTCGCCCACATTCCGCTTGTGAATTACAAGAACGAGAAGATGAGCAAGCGGAACTTGCCACCACTCACGAACGACGACATCGCCAAGCTCAAAGCCTGCGGCTGGACCGAGGACGAAATCCAATCGCGCGACGATCTCAACATCGCCACTGTGGCCTACTACCGGGAGCTTGGCTATCTGCCTGCGGCGCTCATGAACTACCTGGTTCGGCTCGGCTGGTCGCTCGATGCCGAGAGCGAGTTCATTCCGCTGGAAACGGTGAAGGCGAACTTCGACCTCGATCGAATCACCAAGGCGTCGGCCAACTTCGACGAGAAGAAACTGTACTGGCTGCAGGGCGAGTACATGAAGTTGGTGTCGCCAGAAGAGAAAGTCGAACGGTGCTTGCCGTATCTGATCCGCGCCAAGTTCATCACGGAACCGGTGAGCGATTCGGCACGGCGCTTGTTGTTGCAGATTGCCGAGGCGGCGGGCGATCGGATCAAGCTCTTTTCGGACATGGTGCAGTTCGCAGGCCCGCTCTTGAAGACCGATCCGGTGTACGACCCAAAGGCAGTCGAGAAATCGTTGCTACCGGCGAAAGAACTCCTGAGCAGCTTCCGCGAGAAACTGGCGACGGTTGACCCGTTCGACGTGCCCACACTGGAAGAATCGCTCAAATCCCACGCTCCCGAGAAGAGCCCGCACAAGGCGCTCGTAGCCGCGACACGGGTGGCCGTCACAGGTGTGACCGTGGGCTTCGGCCTCTATGAAACCCTGGCAATCCTGGGGAAGCCCGAAGTGTTGCGCCGCATTGAGTTGGCCCTAAACTGACGCATAGGTCTTTCGTAAGCAACCCGCAGCGTAAGCGCGGGTTGCTGGGGGCGCAGGTTCATCACGCTACTGGCTCGCGAGCAAACTCACCACGATACTTGAAACCACTCGAGCCCCCAACAACTGGAGTGCGAAACAAACATGAAAGAATTCGACATCATCGGCCTGGGCAATTCGCTGGTCGATATCTTGCTGGAATTGACGGACGAAGAATTCGCGGCGCTCGAGTTCGAACGGGGAACGATGCGCCTGGTGGAACCCCAAGAACAGCTCCAATTGATTGCCGCGTTCCGGGATCACGAACCACGGTTGGTCAGCGGTGGCAGCGTGGCGAACTCGATCATCGCATGCAGTCAGTTGGGGGGCAACGGAGCCTTCATCGGCTGTGTGGGCGACGATCGCTACGGGTTGCACTACTCCAACGAGTTCGAAGAACTCAACATCGACTTTGTGAACCCGCCGCTGGTGGGCGAGACCACGGGCACGTGCGTGAGCATCATCACGCCGGACGCCGAACGGACGATGCGAACAAGCCTGGCAGTTTCGAGCCATTTGGCCGCCCGCCATGTTCCGACAGAAAAGATCGCCACCGCACGCTGGCTCTTCGTCGAGGGGTACGTGTTCGCCAATCCTCACACAGGCCAGCATGCGATCCGTGAAGCGCTCCGGGTAGCCACGGACCACGGGGTACAGCTTGTTCTTACCTGCTCGGAAGCGTTTGTTCCCCAGGCCTTCTCCGAACCGTTTCGCGAGGCGCTCAAGCAAAGCCATCTGCTATTCTGCAATGCCAGCGAAGCCGTGGCCGTTACAGGTGGCAGCGATGCCCGCGACGCATTTGGCAAGCTCAAGAACTTGGTGCCCAACGCCGTGGTGACCGATGGCCCGAACGGAGCGTTTGTTCGCTACGATGACCGCGAATTCCATGTGCCCGCGTTCTCGTGCGAACCCGTGGATCTCACCGGTGCTGGCGACATGTTTGCCGGAGCCTTCCTCTACGGGATTACCCACGATGTTCCGGTGGAGCGTGCGGCCCGTGCAGCCAACTTCCTCGCCATGAAAGTGATCACCCAGATCGGAGCGCGGCTCC
>JBGTAO010000041.1:0-3896 GCA_041749835.1 Gemmata sp.
GGCCTTCGCCAGCCCTGCAAACACACCATGGACTTCACAACATGCTGGCTCCAGTGTCATCATCATCGGCCACGCGAAAACCGAGCACCATGCGAGCGAGCTTGCAGGTCGAGCAACTCGAGAATCGGGAGATGCCGGCCATTCTGTTCAGCGTGACGACCAATAACCAACTGGTCACGTTTGATTCGAACAACCCCTCGGTGCTGTTGCGAGTTTCTCCGATCACGGGGCTCTCCAGTAGCAATGAGACGATCATGGACCTGGATGTGCGGCCCCTCACCGGCGGACTGTACGGACGCAGTAGTTTGGATCGGCTTTACTTGATCAACCCGTTCGGGTTCGCGTTCCCCGTGGGGGGGCCGGTCTCGGTCGATGCGGTTTGGCGGGGGTTCGACTTCAACCCCATGAACGATCGCCTGCGGGTCACGACCAACCCGGGCGCGAACCTGGTGTTTAATACCAACTTCGGCAACCTCATCAACAGCTTCCCGACGCTGACCTATCAGGCGGGCGACGTGTTCGCGGGTCAGTCGGCCCGGCTCACGGGGGTGGCGTTCGATAACAACTTCCCCGCCACGTTTAGCTCGTCGATGTACGCCATCGATCACATTCGGGATACACTCGTGATCTTCGGCGGTGCCACGCCCAATCAGAGCCAGTTGATCACCGTGGGAAGCCTGGGGCGCAGCACCACCGCTCGCGTGGGCTTCGATATCGCCGGGTTCAGCAACATTGCACTGGCCACGATCCAGAACCCCGGCACCACACGATCCAAACTGGTCCAGATCGACTTGACCACGGGGGCAACCACGCGGTTGGGGTTCGTGGGCGATGGCATCCTGTTGAACGACATTGCATTCGATTTACGCGGAACGTCGGGGTTCACTTCGTCCACCAGCGTGCAATCCTTCGCGGCGGTCGAAAGCTCCGAGTTCCGAGTTGTCACGGAACCCAAGGCCGAAGCATCCAGCCCACGGATGGCACTCACCGCGGATCGTCTGGTCGAACTGGGACCCGACAACGGGATGAGCTTCACGCTCTCCACTGCGGTTCCGGCACCAATTGCGGAATCGATCACGGCACCGAGTGCTCCAAAGATTGGAGACGATCTGAGCGATTTCGCGGTATCCTGGAGTAGAACATCGGGCTTCTAGACTCAATCCGTCGAACCGTTCCTCACCCAACGCCCTTGAGATCACCGCATGGCCAGCCCCGACATTCCACCAATGAAGGACTACAAATCGGCCCAGTACGAGTTCAACGACGAGCAGAACCGGCAGTTCTCCGGCCTCGCAGACGCCATGCGGGTCACGGGGGGGCTCATGCAACTGCTGGGGCTCGCCTTCGTGGTCTTCTTTGTCCTCGATCTGCTCCGTGCGATCCAGATGGGTGGCGGCTACGGCTCCCCGATTGGCCTTGGGGCCGCGGCGCTTTTGAGCTTGTGCATCGGATTCTGGACCGGCGGAGCCGCCACGTCGTTCCGCAAGATCGCCGAGACGAAGAACGAGGACGGGTGGCACCTGAATAATGCGGTGAGCACGCTGTACAACATGTACTCGCTCCTTCGTACCATCATTTTCGGGCTGTTGGTGCTGGCCGTGATCGGAGTTGCGATGGTGGTGGTGACACTGGTCGCGGCGAAGTGATTCCGGCGTGACATTGCGATTCGAGAAACCACGAGGCCCACGTCGGGTATGTCGGCGTGGGCCTCGTAGCATGTTGCGATCGGGGAGCCTTGGGGTCAGCCCACCGGGCGTTGTTGCGGTTGCTGGGCTCCGGTTCGCAGCCGGCGGTTCGGATCGACTTCGATCACCCCGAATGCCTGTTCGTGTCGGGCAACGACCACACGCAGCACCTCGGCCAGTTTCTTGGCCGTGACGAAGTTCATGATCAGCCGATGCGACAGATTCACCGGCTCCGGGCCAGCAGCACCGACCACCTGCGAATAGATTCCCAGATCCAGCAGCACCTCGTCCGGGTTGCCCGTCACACGGAAGAAGTTCACATACAGGCTGGCCAAATCGGCATCGCTGATCGGCACCTGGATTTGTTGCTGGTTCGGTTGACCTGCGGACGCGGGCACATTGGGTTGGTCGGCCACCGGTTACTCCTCTTGGCGAGTTCTGTTCTGGATCAGCACAGTATATCGTTCTGGCTGAGGGCTGGCTCACAGAGAAAGACTGCGGAGAAGCGCGCGACACCCAAACTCCGCTTCTTTTCTGGGCATCGTCGGCACCAAAGGTAGCTTCGGCACCGAGAACCGCACGGCATGCTTCCCACCTGGTATCACTTCTTGACGTATTTTTCCGGGTTGGCGTTGAACTCGTCGCGGCAGCCGGTGCAACAGACGTAATAGGTCTTGCCGGCATGTTGCACCGGGATGCTTGCGGCACCACCCGAAACGATGCACTCGGGCTTCTTGCTCCCACCGGCCAGCGATTCGCCATCCTTGTTCCCGTTCATGGCGAACAGATCCGAGAAGGGGCCTTTCCCGCCGTCCTGCCGGGTAAACTTCGCCTGGAAGCGGATGCCCTCGGCGAGGGTGTTCATGGTGATGCGGTCCAGGTCACCGGTCTTGGGATCTTTCCGTTCCAGCTTCAGGATGCCGTTCTTGGCAAGATCGCCCGCGAACACCTGTTCCACCTTGTCAGTGCCCGTGAGTGCCAGCACATACTTCTTCTTGGCAACATCGTAACGGAGCGTTCCACCGCTGAAGTGCTTGCCCTTCCCTTCGGCGAAATCGACGGTGATCCACGAATCGCCCTCCTGGAACTTCCAGCCCCAGCTCACCTTCTCTTTCCAGGCTTTGGACTCGCCGCCGCTCTTCATGGTGCCTTCGAGGTTCCAGACGCCGATGAAGTCCTGCAGTTCCATCAGCGCCTTTTTGGCCTTGGCCTGATCGGCCGGGCGGGGTTTCGCGTCCGCCTTCTTTTCTTGTGATGTCACCGGCGCTTCGGTCAACCCAATCACACCGATTGCCAGTGCCACGAAAGCCGTGATCCGCAATACCATTTCCGGTTCCCCACTGGTTTGATGCCGTGTGTGCCAACTCCGGTTGGACGCCGCCAGGATCGCAGCGGTTCCCGGTTCTGCTGGAGACGAACCCGTGGGCAGCCTGCCACACTGGCGGAACCGCCAACTCATGTGCCCGACTCGACTACCCAATCAGCAAACTCGATTCCGCGAGATTGGTCAGTGCTTTCTCCAGCGCCGGTTCCAGTGCTGCGCGCATGACCATCGGATCACTCGTCGCTTGCCCTTCTTGTTGCACAGTCAGTTCACCCGATTGCGCCCAGGCAACCAGTTGGTCGAGCACGGCCGCACGATTGCGTGTGCCATCCAGGAGGGGAATGAGCTGGCGCTCGAAGTCGCACGGGCGCACCAGTTCATGCCGGCGGTTCGCGATACCCCGTTCACCGATAGCGAGTCGCGCCCGAGCCGTGGCAAGAACAGTCGGGCATTCGCCTGGTGGAAGTGCGGCGATCGGTGCTGCAGATAGCTCCAGCACATCCGATGACAAATAGGTATTCAGCAGCGCCATCGCCAGCGCGGTCTCCGCTTCCCCGGAGAGCGGGCCGGGTTCGCCCAGCAATTCTGCCACCTCCTGCTTCAACGCCGAGAACGCCACGGTGGCAGGCCAGTTGTCGCTCAGCACTCGGAGCGCGGCCTTGAGCACAGGATTGGTCGTGGAAAGTGTCATGCCCGAGGCCGTTGGGAACTGGGTTGCGGTGGTCGTTCGGACATCGCCGATCACGAGCCAGCGGCGCGTCGTCATGATGTGCAATCCTTGCAGCGCCGCCGGAGTGATGTTCCAGTCGGGCGATTGTTCGGCATGAACGAGCAGCGTTTCGCGGAAGGTGCGATTGCGCACGAAATCGAGATATTGCTCGGCTTGG
>JBGTAO010000042.1:0-10371 GCA_041749835.1 Gemmata sp.
GCGGACGCGCGAACTGGTGAAGTTGTACGAGAAGCACAACGTGGATGTGGTGTTCAACGGGCACATTCACCTGTACGAACGGACCTGGCCCGTGCGCGATGGCAAGGTGGATCAGAAAGCCGGCGTGGTTCATGTCACGTCGGGTGGGGGCGGTGGCCGGCTCGAAGATGTGAGCCCCACGCCGGCGTTCTTCAAGAATGAGGGGCGCGTCGATTTCCACTACTGCTACGTGACGGTGCATCAGGGAACGCTGAATCTGAAGGCGTTCGATCAGGAAGGGCGGCTCTTCGATCAGTTCTCGCTGAAGAAGGAGTAAACGCGCACGAAACCCGGACGAGGCGTGTGGCCGCCGTATCATGTCCGGATGCCTGAACCGACCTGGAACCTCGTTGCGCTCTGCGTCTCGGCTTACCTCGCGGGAGTGATGAACTCGGTCGCGGGGGGCGGCACGCTGCTCACCTTCCCGGTCCTCACCGTGCTGATTTCTCCGGCCATGGCCAACGCCACCAGCACGGTGGCACTTTTGCCGGGTTCGCTGGCTGGTGCGGTGGCCTATCGCCGAGAACTCTGGAAGTGCCGGCGCTTCGTCATTCGCATGCTGCTCCCGAGTGCGCTCGGGGGGTATCTGGGGGCTTCGCTGGTCGCACAGAATCAGAAGGTCTTTGCCCAGTTGGTGCCCTGGCTGATCCTGACGGCGGCCCTGCTCTTTGTGCTACAAGCCCCGCTTTCGCGCTGGGTGAAGCGGAGGGCGGCGCGGGACGGAAGCGATCCCGATACCACTCCACCGGGCTGGATCACGCAGGCACTGGTGATCGGCTTTCAGTTCCTGGTTGCCGTTTATGGCGGTTACTTCGGTGCGGGCATTGGCATTCTGATGCTCAGCGCACTGGGCTTCATGGGTGTGGGTGATATCCACCGCATGAACGCCGTGAAGACATTTCTGGCGGCGACAATCAACGCGGCGTCGGTGTGGGTCTTCGTTCGCGATGGGCTCGTGAACTGGACGTTTGCCTGGCCGATGGCAATGGCAGCCATTGCCGGTGGCTATGGTGGTGCGCGAGTAGCCCGACTCTTGCCGGCGCAGTGGGTGCGAGTGGCCGTAATCGTGATTGGCTTCTCGCTGGCGGGCTTTTACTTCATCCGGCGGTATTTGTGAGTTTGCCACGCCGGAGCCAGCCCGGCAGCACCCGCAGTTCCCGTGTCCGGGTCAACAGCCATTCCGTGAGCCACGTTCCCAGTAGCATGCCGGCGAGCATTCCGATGGTCATGGTGGCGAACGCAGTCGCCGCCGCGAGTGGCACCGATTCCAGATTCACTTGAGCCGCACACCAGCCACCGGCCAACATCCCCAGCACCATGCCCACGTTGCCACCGGTAAGCATGGCCACGCGATGTTGCCAGCTATGCGTGCCAGGGTTGCGATCGAGCCCGAACATGGCGATGTTGGCGAAGAGCAGCATTCCCAGCCACATCCACGGCTTCAGGACGCCCTCGTGTAACGCGGCCACGCAGGCACAGCAACCGCCATCGTGTAACGCTGTGAATCCGTTATCGGCCCACCACCCCAGAAGCATCCCGAGGTTACCCAGCGTGAGCATACCAAAGCACATATCCAGTGTGTGCGGCATGCGGGACCAGCACAGCCAAAGGTACCCCAACCCAAGCCCTACGAACGTGAACGCGGCCAGCACCGTGACTGTGACCGCGCGATCTCTTGCCGCCGCGAGTAAGAGCAGGAACGCGACTCCTTGCCCGGCAATTGCAAGTGCGTGAAGCGTGGCCGCTCGAATCGGGCGTTCCTCATGGCGTGGCTCAGCGGTGGCAACATCTTCCCGTGGCGTGGCGTCGTTGTTGCAATGATCTGCGGGCACTCCGATGCGGGTGGAACTGAAGATCAGTGACAGACTTGAAAGCACCATGAGCAAGGCCGCGACCACGGGATGCAGCAAACCGCATGCGGCCAATGTCATGCCGATGAGGTTGTAACCGAGTGCGCGGTACAGATTGCGGCGCATGGCGCGCACGGCGGCGCGGCTGAGTTCCACGGCCCAGGGGATCGCGCGCAAATCGCCGTGATAGAGCGTGATATCCGCAGCACCAACGGCGAGATCGGTACCGCTGGCCAGCGCGATTCCTACGTGAGCCGATGCGAGAGCCGCGGCATCGTTAATGCCATCACCGATGAACAGTGGCTTCCGACCGGTTGCCCGAGCGGCGTTCACGGCTGCATGCTTATCATCCGGCAGCATCCCGGCCCGGGCCGGCGGGAGCCCCAATGTGGCCACACGTTCGGCGCGATCGCCCGTCAGCACTTCAACGGGCAATTGCAGCCGTCGGAATGCGGCCAAGGCTTGCGGTGTCGATTCGCGCAGTTGCTCGGCAAGCACGGCCAGCGAGACCCAATGCCCATCGCAAGCGACCGCGATCTGATGCCCTGATACCGAGAGTTGGCTTTCGAGTTCGTGCTGCGAGCCGTGCGAGCTCACCGCTGCGATCCACTGCGGCGTGCCGATCTGCAGTGTGTGACAACGCCCTGTCACCTGGAGGGTCGCTTCGACACCACAGCCCGGCACGGCCTTCATGGTCAACAGTTGCGGTTCGATTTGCGGAGGTGTGAGTTGAGCAAACGCCCGCGCCACCGGGTGCTGACTGCGCGATTCGATGAACGCCAGCCAGCCCAGCAACTCGCGGCGTGCTGCACCGGTTGGAACTGTGGCGATGTCGATCAAAGCAAACGTGTCGTCGGTCAAAGTTCCTGTCTTGTCGATCATCACTGAATCGACTTGGGCAAGTCGTTCGATGGCGTCGGCGGTGCGGATGATCAAACCACGCTCGGCCAATCGACCGAGTGCCGACCACACCACGATTGGCGTGGCGAGGCCGATCACGCACGGGCACGCCACGAGCAACACCGACATGGCGTAGAACAGCGCGGCTTCCCAGCCCTGCGAAGTGAAGAGCGACCAATACGCGAACGTCCCGAGTGCCGTGAAGACTACCAGCGGAAAGAACCAGTGCCCGAGGGCGTCGGCTCGGGCTTGCAGTGACAGCGGCTTGTCGCGTGCGGCCTCGACCACGGCGAGTAAGCGATCAATCTGGCGGTCGGTGCCGGCGGTTGTCGCCTCGATGCGGAACGTCGTGTCGTGGCTGGCACTCCCAGCGAGCACACGATCGCCGGGGCGGCGCACCACCGAGAACGCTTCGCCCGTCACTGCCGCTTCCGCTATGAAGCCAACACCCGTACGGATCACACCATCGATCGCGATCGTCTCACCCGGGTTCACCTCGATGCAATCGCCGGGAAGCAACTCCGTAACCGATCCGGTGCGGGTGCGGCCCTGTGAATCGACGATGCGACAGGAACTGAGCTGCTCGCCCCACGCTCGTGAACTACTCACTGCGGCGGCCCGGCTGCGCGCACCAATCACCTTTCCCAGCGTGTACACCACCAAAAGAATCGAGATCACTTCGTAGTAAATCTTGCCAGTGCCCATGAACTGGGCTTGTAGCGATGCCACCAGCGCGCCACTCATGGTGAGTAAGAAGAGCGCTTCGATGGTGAGCCGGCCGTGCCGGAGTTCGTGCCAGGCCGTTCGCAGCAATGGCCCCCCGAGTAGCACGGCGACTAGGAGCGTGGCCGCCAGAATCAACGATTGCGTGACTCCGCGCACCGTTGCCGGCACATCGTCGTGCAGGTTCAGCGCCAGGCCGAAGATCATCGACTGAGCCACGACGATGAGCGAGATGCCAATGCGTATGCCGAGGCCGTCAATCGCCCACGAAGTGACCGAGGCGGGAGCGGAAACGCGCTCTTGCTGCTGTTGCTCGCCCAAACTGAGGCAACCGAAGCAACAGTAGTGTGCCGGTGCATGGTTGGGCCAGGGGCGACCGGTGTGCCCCGCGCCCGTGATCCGGTTGCCGCAGTAGGAACAGGTAGCCATGCCATCACGCTCTGGTGAAGAGTGGGTGCCAGCGCGCGGTGTGTGCCGGGGCTGGCCTGATCGCTACTTCTTATCGCCGTCTTTCTTGTCGCCGTCCTTGGGCGGTGTGGCCGCCGGAAGCGCGATGTCGCTGTGATCCACGGCGAGCTTGAGCAACTCGGTGTGGGTCATCTGTTGCGTGCCGTTGGTCTTGCGGGTGCCTTCGGCCGTTCGTGCGGCTTTGACAACCGCAGCGGTGATCGAAGGCGATTTGCCGGTGTCGGCCTTGTTGGTCCAGCTATTGCGGATGTAGGTCAGCACGCTGGCGATCTCGTAATCCTTGAGCACGTTGCCCTGGTTGGGCATTGCGCCGTTATAGGTGCGACCCTTCACCGGCATAGGCCCACTGAGCCCGTAGAGCAGGATGCGTGTTAGCCGAGCGGGTGAAGCCTGATCGCCGACCACCCATTCGGAGCCATCGAGCGGGGGAATGTTTTGGCCCGGGTTGCCCTGCCCGTTCGGCTGGTGGCACGAGGCACAAATGGCCTGGTACTTCTGGGCACCGATCTTCATCAACTCGTCGACGGATTGCGGGTCGGGGTCGGGCACGTTGGCTGCGGTCGCGCCGCTGTCGAACCCTTTCAAATCGGTGCGATCGAAGACATCGCGCCGGAACTCAGCGGAGTTGGCACCAATGTAGAAGCCACCCCAGGCGAGCAGAGCCCCGAAGACCACCGAGACCCAGAACGGCACCGGCTCGAATCCGTCGCGGGGTTCGGCCTGTTCGCGCATCAGAACATCGTGAATGGCCTGCACCGAGTCGGAGCCACTCCGCCCCGGCATCGTCGCGGCGGTGCCATCCACGGACAGCACCACCGGGTCGTTCATCTCGGCCATCAGTTCGCTGTGCATCGCCTGCACGGAGTCGCCTTCGGTCGCGTCATCGGAGTTGGTGTTCGTGTTGCTCATTCCTTGGCCTCCGGAAGCGGGAACTCGGCCTTTCGCAGTGCGAGCAGGTATGCCACCAGTGCTTCGCCATCGCTTTTGGGCACGATCTGGTAGCCCTCTTCTTCCGTGGTGAGCCAGAATTCGAGGAGGCGCTGCTTGCCCGCGGGCGTACTCGGGTCGAGTTCGCTGCTTGATGGATCGAGCAGGAACCGAGCCCGGATAGAATCGCCCCGCTCCTGCAAGATGAAGTCCCATTCGGAGGCACTGGGCCGCCAGCGATAACCCGGGTTGATGGTCCACTCGCGGCCGAGCTTCAGCGCCTGATCCGAGCGCTCGCCAACAATGCGTTCCTTCGTGTAAAAGAACGCGAACGACGGCATGATACTCCAGTCGTTGATGGCTCGCGGGTTGAACAGGTGGTTGTGCTGCCACGCTTCGGAGTAGCGGCTGCCGACATTGGCCAGGTCGGGGCCGGTGCGCATGGTGCCGAGCATGGTGGGGCGATCGTAAAGGTAATCGCGCGAAACATTGCGGCGGAGCCCCCAGCCACGCTTGATATCGGCACCGGTTCGCATCACGCCGTTTTCGTCCCACCAGTTCCCGAAGCTCTCGCTGCGAACTTGCTGGCTATGGCAGTACATGCAGCCGTTGTTCTTGTAGACGGTCACGCCGGCCAGCGCCTTCCCTTGCAGCGGCACCGGGTACGGCTCATCGGTCGGGTCTTTCTGGTACGGCTGCTCGTTATTGAGTTGCCAGTACGGGAACAGAATCAGCCCCAGCCAACTGGACGAGAACGTCAGTAGCGAGCCGAGAAAGATCACCATACCGCGATCCATGTTCGTATCCTCACAAGAGGTTGACCGTGTTCGTGGGTCGATCCGTAGTGTGCCGATCAGGGGGCGGGCATCAGCACCCGTTCGGCGGTCCCGGGTGTCGGTGTTGTTTCTTCCGGTTCCACGAAGAAGGTTGGCCCGCCATTGCGGCCGCGCCCCCACCCGGCCACGTTCACCACGAAGAGTGTGGCAAACGCCAAATGGCCCACGGTCAGCAGAATGCCCGCCACACTTCGAGAAAACAGGTACGGTAGCAAGTACCGCGTGATGGTGGCGAACGGCACATTCGGGTTGTTCAACATCCGCCCTTGCCACCAGCCGCCGATCGAGAGGCTCACGAAGTAGATCGTAATGCCGACCGCAGCGCACCAGAAGTGAACGCGGATGAGCATTGGGCTACTCCACTCGCGCCCGGTGAGCCGCGGGATCATGTAGTAGAAGAGGCCGAAGAAGATCATGGTCACGAAGCCGTACGCCCCGAGGTGAGCATGGGCCACCGTATAGTGGGTGAAGTGCGTGACCTCGCTGAAGTCCTTGAGCGATTCAATCGAACCCTGGAAGCTCACGGCGGTGTAGGCAATGGCCCCGAAGACGGTGAAGCGGAGCGCGGGGCTATACTTGAGGCGGCGGAAGTGGCCACGCATCGTCATGTGGTGGTTGATCGCCACCGCGATGACCGGGATGAACATCATCATGCTGCCCACTGTGCTGGCCGTGGCCAGCCACGCGGGAATCGGCCCACCGATGAGATGGTGCATGCCGGCCCAGGAGTAGAACAAGGCCAGTGCCCAGAAGCCCATGATGCTCAGGTAGTAGCTGTGGACGGGGCGACCGATGATCTTCGGAATCAGGTAGTACGCGGTTCCGACGGCAACAGGCGTGAGCCACAAGCCCAGCGTGTTGTGCCCGAACCACCAGTTCACGATCGGCTGCACCACGCCCGTGGCCGGCGACCAGAAGATCATCAACTGGGCGACCGTGTAGAGCCAGGGGAACCAGAACACCGCCGCCAGGATGTACCACTGGGTGACGTAAACGTGCGGCTCACGGCGACGGCGAAAGATCGCAACCACCCAGGCCGCCGTGATGCCGAGACCCGCCACATAGAACGGGGCCGCATACGGCGGCGCTTCGAGCCATTCCACCGATTGCCCATCCCCCAGCAGAATACCCACCACGTTCACCGCCATGCCAATGTTCCATAGCGTCGCGGCCAGGTACAGAATGCCGGGGTAAACCAACTCGGCGCGCGACAGACGGCACATCAGCCAGATGGCCGCCGCCAGAGTCGCCATCGACGACCAACCAATGCCCACGGCTTGCAAGTGAGCCATCCGCACCCGACCAAACGTGAGTTCCGGGCTCCCGCTCAGAAAGTAGGGCGAGTGGAGTTTCAGCGAGGCCAGGATCGCCAGCACGGAGCCGATCAGGAGCCAGATCACGGCGCTGGAGGCGAAGTACAGAACCGGGCCACGGCACGAAGCGTCGATCGCGGCACGCTCGGCGGCGGACTTCTGGCGTTCCATCGCGGCGATATCGGTTGTCAGGGGCATTCAATCGGCCTCCGCTTGTGCAACGCGGCTCGGGCGGGGTGGCACCGGGCCAACACTCCCACTTCACGCGGTCTCGTCATCGGGCGCATCACCGGGAAACTTATCCGTCGGTTCGCCCACGGGTTCATCGGGTCCAAAGATGGACAGCGCGCCTTGCTGAAAGTTATCGAACTGTCCATTGCGGAACGCCCAGCCCAGAGCGAGCACGGCGGCACCGCCGAACATCACGATCGACCCGACCACGGTGGCCAGAACGGCGAAGTCGGCAGGGCTCATGGCTACTCCTCGGAAGTGGAATCTCGTTCGGGTGTTTCGACCGTTCGTGGCTACTTCTTGTCCTTGGCATCCTTCTTGGGCTCGGGTGCGGGTGGCGCGGCCGGCTCGGGGATCGGGAACGGCAGGTGATCCTTGCCAGTCTTCACGTTCACGAGCAACTTGTCCGTCGCTTCGGCCACCGACATCTTCGTTCCTGTTCCGGGCCGTCCATCCAGCACGGCCTGATTCTTCGCACGCAGTTCCAGTAGTCGCGTGGCGGGGTCCACCTTCTCGTTCTGCGCATCCTTCGGGTCGATTGTCGGCTCGGCCAGGTAGTTCGGCGAGCGATACGCTAATACCGTCAGCCCGGCGAAGACGAAGAACGTCAGCAGGCTGATTCCCGCTGTGATGAACGGGAAACCGCGCGGAGCGGGTTCGCTCGGTCGGTTGAGGTTGCTCTCGCTCATGGTAAGTCTCCGGGCGAGCGGCGTGATCTCGTTTGGACCACTCAGCCGCATCAGGGCGTTTCGTTCTCGTAGCCGATGGTTTCGTTGAGTCGGGCATCGCGAATGGGAATCAGCGGCAAGCGCTGGAACCCCCAGACCGTGGCCAGCAAGAGCACACTGAATAGGCAACCCGGCGCGGCGAAGTCGAGCCAGTGCAGGTGACTCGTATCCGGGTGCAGCACGGGCATGCCCTCCCAGTACAGGTCGAAGGCATGCATGACCAGAATCCACACCGAGATCACGGCGAGCCAGGCCGGGCTGCGCTTGTGGGCGCGTGGCAACAGCATGAAGAACGGCACGCCGAAGTACAGGACCGGCAGCAGCATGGACATCGCGTTCCAGGCCCCGTTGCGGCGGAGCAAATAGAACTGCGTCTCTTCCGGGACGTTCCCGTACCAAATCAAGAAGTACTGTGCGAACGCGATGTAAGCCCAGAACACGGTGAAGCCGAACATCAGCTTGGCGACATCGTGCAGGTGCTCCATCGTGATAGTGTGGCGGAGGTAGCCGGCGCGACGCAGGCCCAGCACGATGAGCACCACCGCGGCGAGCGAGCCGCGAATGCCGCCCACCCAGAAGTACACGCCAAAGATCGTGCTGAACCAGGTGTATTGCAGGCTCATCAGGAAATCGAAGGCGAAAAACGTGGCTGTGAGCGCCAGCAGCGCCACGCCCGAAGGGGCCCACCAGTGCATCTTGCGCGTCAGCGCGGCACCACCCACTGCGTCTTGCTGCGTGGACCAGTTCCGCATGGCGACCGAGTAACCGATCCAGATCCCGAAGTAGAGCGCCACCCGCGCCAGCAGGAACGGCGTACTGAAGTACAGGTGCTTCACATGCCAGATATGTTGCAGGTGCCCTTCCGTCGGTTCGGGGCCATGCACAAAGTCGTACCACAGGTACAGTTTCCCCGTGAACGTGCCGATGAGCACCGGAATAAACAGCACCGCGAGCGGGATGAACGCGCGACTCATGTTCTCGAAGATGCGCCGCAAACCCACGGACCACCCGGCATCGGCCACATGATGAATCATCGTCCAGAAGAGCGCACCCAGGGCGATATCGAGCGCGAAGATGTAGCCGAACAGATACGAGTGGTAGAACTGGCGCGGATTTGCGAACGCCCCGATGAGCAACGCCAGCCCCGAGATCGCGGCCACGAGCGCAAGCGTACGGAAGAGCCCGGCCGCCTTCTCGCCCAGCGGAGCCACGCTATCGGGGAGGCCAGCGGGGTAAGTGAGCGGCGGCGTCTCGCCGTGCCCGTTACCGTTGGTGATCGTCGCGGTACTCATGAGTGTCGTCCGCAAATCGTAATGGTCGGTGCCTTCGCCCGCTTGCAGTTGGCGGAGCGGTGGTTGCTACTTCGGTTCCCCGGTGGCGTATTGCAGCACACGGATGTAGGCCACGATGGCCCAGCGGTCTTGCACCTTCACCTGGTGCGCGTAAGCCGGCATGTTCCGCACACCGTTCGAGATGCTGTGGAACAGTTGCCCGTCTGGTTGAGCCTGAATGATGTCGGCGACGATGCTCGAAGGTGGCACGCTGAGGTTGAACGCACCAACGGTTCCGTAAGCGGCATCGGCGGCACCACCGCGACCACTCGCCCCGTGGCAAACCGCGCAGTGAACGTCGAACTGATACCGGCCGCGCTCGATCAGTGGCCGCCAGCCCCCGGCCGCTTCCACCGCTTGCCCGGGAACGTGGTTCACGTAGTAGCCGTCGCCTTCCAGCTTGCCATCCTTCCAGACCGGCTTCGCGAGCACTTCGATCCCGTCCTTATCCTTCATCTTGGCATCGGCGTTGGCGATACCGAGGAAGTAGCGGCGATCGGCCTTCAGGAACATCAGGTTGGGTGAATTGTGAAAGCCGGCATCGGCAAAGTAGTCGGTGCCATCGAACGGAATCGTACCTTCGGGCGGCAAGCGATTGCTGCGACCGTCGGCGAAGAAGCGGCTTTGCCCCTGGCTCGTGTACTTCGGTTGGTATTTCATATCGTAAAAGAAGTTCCAGGGCCGGTTGCCGCTTTTCTGACCGCGCACCCCCATCACCACCACGACCAGCGCGAAGACGCCAAAGAGCGTGGTGAGCATATACAGGTACGACATCACCGGGCCGGTCTTCTTCCCGCCGAAAAGGGCCACCCCCAACGTGGCGGCCAGCAAGAGCGCCGCCGTGGCCAGGATCAGCCCCAGCAGCCAGTTCATGAGCACGTTCGCGTCGATCGAGTACATGGAACTTTCCCGTATCACCCAGCCCGGGGCAAGCCCCGGGCTAACTGGTACCCAGGACATATCCCGGGCTAACTGGTACCCAGGACATATCCCGGGCTAACTGGTACCCAGGACATATCCCGGGC
>JBGTAO010000043.1:0-5755 GCA_041749835.1 Gemmata sp.
CTGGTGTGAATGCGCATGAGAGCGGCTGTGTTGGGGCCGATGGCACGCTCGTAATCGCTCAGCCGCGTAATGTTCGTGGTGCCGACTTCCCGGAGAGTGGCACTGCTCACCGTCATGATGTCCGGAATGCGGAAACTGCCACCGATCTCGATCAGTTGCCCGCGCGACACAATCACTTCTTTGCCCGCTGCCAGTGCCCGCAGTGTGATGACGGTGGCCGCAGCACAATTGTTGACCGCAGTGGCGGATTCCGCACCCGTGACCGCACAAATCCCCGCGCGGATACTGTTTTGGCGCGAGGAACGCTTGCCGGTGGTCAGATCCAGTTCCAGGTTGATGTACCCCCGGGCGGCATCGTAAGCCGCGCGGGCGGCTTCTTCGTGCAGTGCCGACCGACCGAGATTGGTATGGAGAACGATCCCCGTGGCGTTGATCACCGCACGGATTGCGGGTGCCGACGACGTGACAAGATGCTCGATAATCCGGTTGGCAATCACATCGCAATCGAGATCGACGGCCTTTCCCGTTCCGATCCTGCGGCGCAGTTCTGCCACTTCAGCACGGACGGCGTTGGTGAGCTGTTCCTGCGGATAGCGCTGCACCATCGAGGCGAGAATCGGATGCTCGAGCAGTTTGGTGACCGATGGCAGCGAGCGATACGGGTTGTCGTTCATGCGAACCGGACTCGGAGAAGGTTTACCCGCAGTGTATCATTCCGAGCTTCGTCCCGCGTTCAACACCTTGAGAATTTCATCGGGCCGAAAGCCGCGATCGACCATGGATTGTTTCAACTCCGCACTTTGCTCCGCAACACGCGCCTTGCGCCAATTCTCAGCCAAGGTAGTAATGATGAGCCAGAGTACACCACCGCCAAATAGAAACGTGACAAACAAAATCGCCACAAGATCCTTCGCAACAGCTTCTTCGAGCGACATGGGCCACCTCGGTTTCGCAAGTCGTTACACATTGCGATTCGCAGAGAAGATATCACCATTTCATCACGAGCCGCGTTGGCTGGCAAGAAGACGATCCACGACCCGAACGACTATTCCCACAGAGTGGTCGCGTGATACAATCGGAATGAACGATTCTCGCCAGCTATTGCATCGGAATTGATTATGGAATTACACCAGCTCCGCTACTTTGTGGCTGTCGCCGAGACGGGCAGCTTTACCCGGGCTGCGGAACGCGAAGGCGTGACACAGCCGACCCTCAGCGAGCAAATCCTACGCCTCGAAAGCAAGCACAAAGGTATCGGTCAACGGTTGTTTGATCGGCTCGGTCGGAGCGTAGTATTAACCGATGCTGGCCTCGTGCTCTTAACTCACGCTCAGGCGGTGCTTGCTGCAGTGGATGAAGCGGAACGGGCCGTCCGCGATTCTGGGGAAGGTGGCCGGCTCCGGGTGGGTGCTATTCCCACGATTGCACCTTTCTTGCTCCCGCGTGTCGTCACAAAGTTCCGCCAGGAACACCCCGCTGTGCAACTTCAATTGAAAGAGGATCTCACCGAGCGGTTGCTCGCAGATCTACTGGCAGGTGAATTGGATGTTGCGCTGATGGCGTTGCCCATCCGCGACGACCGTCTCCATGTCGAGAAGTTGTTCAATGAGCCCCTGGTGATAGCGTTACCACCCAAGCATCGCCTTGCGAAGAAAGCTGAGGTGAAATTGGGAGACGTCATGGACGAACCGTTCATCTTGCTCGACGATGTGCATTGTTTCGGCGATCAAGTGTTGAGCTTTTGCCATCGCGGAGGGCTTGAACCGCGAGTGGTTTGCCGAGGTGAACAGATCGTGACGCTTCTCGCAATGGTGGCTGCGGGGCAGGGTGTTTCGGTTGTGCCCGAGATGGCGGCCACGGCAGACGCGGCACGGGTTTGTCTTTATCGACCGATGGGAAAGCCGGCACCGATTCGGACACTCTGTGCAGTCTGGCACAAGCAACGCTATCGGCCGGCCACATTACGAGCATTCGTCGAGGTTGTCCGCAATCCAACTGGGTAGGCGGTGGGGTGTCAGGTCGCTAGCCACTTGCGACCTCGTAGCAACGCCTTAACCCAGTGGTATGGTGAAGCGACGAAGGAACTTGACCGCCTTGGCAATGTCGGTCAGCTTGGTGTTCCCTTGCTCACGTTCCACCGTCAGGAAGCCGTTGTACTGCAGCACCTGGAGCGTTGCAGTCAGCGCCATCCAATCCACATCTCCCGCTCCCACGGGAACCTCTTCCAAGCCCCGGCTCAGACTCGCCATGCGGGCATCACGAGCGTGGAAGTGCGTGAGGTAATTCTGGAGTGGTGCCAGGCTCGCGACAGGATCGTGCCCGTGAACGAGCATGTTTGCGGGGTCGTAGGTCACCTTCAGGCTGCCGCTATCGAAGCTAGCCAGGTAATCCCGCACTTTCTCGGCTGGGTCGTATCCGATCTCCAGCGCCAACACTGATCCAACGCGGTCGCCATGCGTGCCCAGCGCGAGCAGCGATTCCCGGAGAGTTTGCGCCCGGGGTGTGGTCAGATCTCCAGGGATCTTGGGGCAGGGGACGACGACACGTTGACAACCCAGATCGAAGGCAAGTTGCATCACTTTGCGTATGTGTTCGAGCCGCGGTTGCAGGTTCTCTGGGACATCGAGGCCATGCCGAAGAGGAACCTGGAGCGCCACGAGGCTCTGCGTATAGGAACGGAGCAGATTGCGGAATTCTCGGCGCGCGGTTTCACCCATTAACTGCGGTGCTAGATCGCCGACCGCATCGACCTGAATGCCCTCTGATGCCATCTTGGCGGCTTGGGCGATCGCTTGTCGCAGGGGCAGTTCGGTCGATTCCGCAACGATGCCGATACGCAGTGGTGTCATGATTCTACGATCCGCATTGGACATTGAGCTTCCGATGAGTCGGGCGATTTATCGCTCGATGAACCTGGGGTTGTTGGCAATCCATTGGCGCGGTTCCTCCGGAACTTCGACTGGCTTCAGGAAGTGGGAGAATGGCTTGACCGCCGCACGAAACGCCGCTGTCGGAAGGTGAACGGTGTTCCAGCGGGGGCTTCGAACGCGCATCCCCATTCGGTAATCCTCTACTGCGACCCCGCGCATCAAGTACAGCTTGTCTCGGAAGGTGAAGCAATCCACCGTGCCCGCAGTCAACTCCACACAAGGCAGGATGTGGTAGACGAACGCCAGCACACTCTGGAAGCCAGAGCCGAGCCGCTGCGACCACTTCTCGAGGGCGTCCACATCGGCCTGTTCACACCAATTTTGCCAGACTTTTCGCGGATGATCGGCACGCCCACCCGGGAACCTGCGCCCCTTCACATCGACGACCAGCCGCGTTTCATGTTGACCGACCACCAAGAAATCGGGCGACTTGATGGATTCGTCGTCGAGGTAGCTCCGTCGCGTTTCGTCAATCGCAACCACAGCCGCGCCTTGTGCACGGAGGTACGCTTCGAATGCTGCCTCGTAATGGTTGTCGCGGTTCATACGCCACTCACAGCGTCGATTGTACCTGCTGAATCAATTCCGCCTCGGTGACGACCATCTCTTCCCGTTTCGCCAAATCTTTGAGCTTCCACACACCCTGTGCGAATTCTTCAGGTCCAGCAATCACGGCAAGCCTGAAGCCACGTTTCTCGGCGTAGCCAAGCTGTTGCCCGACTTTTTTCGCATCTGGGTAAACCTCGACATTCACCCCCGAGCGCCGCAGTAGCCCCGCGATCCGGTGATAATCGCCCAAGCGATTCGCTTCGAAGTTGACGATCAGGACTTCGGCGGGTGTCGATTGCCCGGTGAGCAATGGGTGCTTCATGGCTTCCATCGCCGCGATCAACCGATCGACTCCGAGCGACGCACCCACACCGGGTAACACTTGCTTGGTGAACACGCTCGCGAGGTTGTCGTAGCGGCCCCCGCTGCAGACACTCCCAAAGCTCTCCAGCGGCTTCGATTCCTCGCCATCCGCATAGCTGCCGGTGAGGAAGGTCTCGTAGATGGTGCCCGTGTAGTAGTCGAGTCCACGGGCAATGCTGAGATCGATCTTGAACCGGGTCTCGGGCACTCCGGTGGTTTTTGCCACGGCCAGCAGTTCGCGTAACCGCCTCAAGCCCTCACTGGCTTTCTCGTTGGGTGTCTTCTCAAACAAGCTGGCAACCCGATCGATTACTTCCGAGTTAGTGCCCGTTATTTCGGCCAACTGAAGGACCGCATCGGCTTGTGGAACTGTGACGCCAGCTTCCTTCACCATCTCATCGGCGACCTTCTCGCGGCCGATTTTCGGGAGCTTATCGAGCGAACGGAGCAGGGGAACGGCTTTGTCCAGAAGCCCGTTCAGTTCAAGAAGCCCATTTAATACCATCCGGTTATTGATCCGGACTTCGAACTCCTCGAACTGCAGTGCGGTAAACAAATCGTTGATCACCAGCGCCGTCTCGATGTCGGCGGCGTTCGCAGTCGTTCCAATGGTATCGAAGTCGCACTGCCAGAATTCGCGGTAGCGGCCATGACCGGGGCGTTCCCCACGCCAGACCGGTCCCATTGCGTACCGCTTGAAGGGTGTGCCAAGCTGGTTGATGAACTGTGCTGAGAAGCGTGCAAATGGCACGGTGAGATCGAACCGCAGTCCCATCTCGGCTTTGTCGCCGCGAGCACTCAGGACACGATAGACCAGCTTGTCCGACTCGTCGCCACCTTTACCGAGCAGGACATCGAGCGATTCGCACGCAGGCGTATCGATTGGGGTGAAGCCATACGAACGGTACACCGTCCGCGCGATCTGGAGCACTTGCTCCCGGCCCAGCATGACTTCGGGCAAGTAATCGCGGAACCCGGAAAGTGTGCGTGGGGTAATCACTGGTGGCACGGACGGTTCTCCCAAACCGGGAGCTAGCGACTCCCAGTTTGTTGTCTTACGACATGTTTCGCTTGCGGGCGCTCACCCGCTCCAGGAAACGGCGTTCCTCTTCCGTCAGGGAATCCTTACCGTTCAGGCCGATCTTCTCAAGCAATTGATCCATTCGCTCTTCATCGTGCTGGCGTTCGTCGCTCTCGCGCTGGATTTTCCGGGCTCGCCGGGCCTGACGCCAGCGCGTGAACCAGCCCACCTTCTTGGGCCGGGGTGCGGGTTCGTTGTCTTTCTCCAGGCTGGTGTAGCCCGCCGAGAAATCGTAACCGAATGGTCCATCCTCGGTATCCAGTTGGTAGAGCTTCATCGAAGACGAATACAGCATGAACAGCGCCAGGCCCATGAAGAGCGCTTCATTTGCAGCGATTGAGACAATCAGAAAGATGACCGAGACGCCGAAACCGCTATATGCGGCGACCACGACACCGCGCCGGTAATTCGTCCGCGACCACACCAGACATTGCAGCATCTGCCCACCATCGAGCGGGTAAGCCGGGATCAGGTTGAACAAGAACAGTAACCAACTCCACCAGAAGGCGCGGTTCAACCAAACAGCCCAAGCCGGGGCCACCGCCCGTTCGCCACCCATGGCCAGAGCGAGTTGCTCCGCCGTCTCGGGGCGAAACGAGATCCGATCTTGCAGCCCGGTTTCCTGGCTCTTCAACTGGGCATCGAGATTACTCTGCTGTGCCACGGGCGAAGCCGTGCCGCGTTCGTATACCCGCAGGCCGTACACAGAGGTGTAGGTTCGGCCATCGCCGAAATTCTGCATCTCACTGACATAAGGATTCGCCAGCGGGTTCAGGTTCGGGAAGAATCGGCCACCCACCGCGAGCACGAGTGCGCAGAGTATACAGATCAA
>JBGTAO010000044.1:0-4722 GCA_041749835.1 Gemmata sp.
GCTCGAACGATCTCGGCTGGCGACTTTGCCCGCCCCGACGATGGCCCTGGCTTCACCGATCACGATCTATTCGATTGCGATTTCCTGGTTCTGGAAGATCTGCAACACTTGCCGCGATGGTCGGCCCAGGCGGCCTGCGACCTGATCGATCGGCGTCTGGCCCGGCGCAAGGCACTGGTCATCACGACAAGCATCGGCCCGGCCGCCCTGATTCACCTGCCCCGCCGGCTCACTTCACGACTGAGCGCCGGCCTCGTGGTGCAACTGGAGCCGCTGGAATATGCCAGCCGACGCTGCATCTTGAACGCCGCAGCCCAGGCGAAGAAGCTCGTACTCGCACCCGACACACTCGACTGGCTCGCGGCCCAACCCGGTGGTGTGCGCACTGCCTTCGGCCTGCTGCAAAGCCTGGCCCAGATCGCGCCTGAGTACCCCGGACCGATCACACGGAGCATTGCCGAAGAGATCGTGGCCGGAAGCGGGCAACCGACATCGCGCCGGACCGAACTGCCGGCCATCCTGAAGCGGGTGGCCCAGGCCTTCGGTGTGACCCAGAAAGAGCTCATGGGTACCAGCCGACTTCGGACAGTGCTGGTACCGCGTCAGGTGGCAATGTACCTGGCTCGCGAGTTCGCCGGGCTCTCGCTACCCCGGATCGGTGCCGCTTTCGGGCGCGATCACTCCACGGTGTTGCACGCTTGCCGCAAGATCGAAGGATCACTGGAAGATGATCACCAGCTGGCGGCGACGGTGCGGCAGATTCGAGCCGGGCTCGGATAGTACCACCCGCTCGGCCTGGCGCGCAGCCTGTGGAAAAGCTGGCGCGCAAACGGCGCGCGGGCTTTCCCAATCGGCGCGCAAGTGTTGCAAAGATCACGAGAGGTTCCGACGGGAAATGGACGCAGCACAGGAAACCGGAGGCGCGCCAGCCGCGCGCCAGCTTTTCCACAGGTGCGGGCTCCTGGCAATTGCTGGAAGTTCTTGAGGTTCGAGCGGGAATCGATGCGTGCGCGCCAAAATGGCCCGCCACATTACTACCGCTACTGAATGTTTACAATTAAGGAATGAAGTATTCACCTGGCAGACACGCCAGGCCAAGCAAGGAACCCACGCCATGAAGGTGACCTGCCAGCGAGACGGATTGCTTACTGCGTGCCAGCTCGTGGCCGCAGCCGTCCCGGCACGCAGTACCAATGCCATCCTGAGCACCGTGAAGGCCATCGCCCAGGACGATAGCCTCACGCTCATTGCCTTCGATACCGAAGTCGGCATCCGGTACGAATTGCGTGGGAACACCGTGAGCCGGGCCGGTTCGGCCATTCTTCCCATCAGCCAGCTTACCCAGCTCCTCCGGGAAAGCAGCGACGACGAGATCAGCCTCGACTCGGGCAGCGAAGTCACCAAGGTGAAAGTGGGAACCAGCCGATTCGAACTCCCCACACGCCCGGTCGATGAGTTCCCCGATATCCCCGTCTTCGACGATGGTGGCCGCTACCACGAAATAACTGCGGGCATTCTCCGCACCATGATCCACCGCACGGCCTTTGCCGCGGACAAGAAAGATACTGGTGGCCGCTTCGCTTTGAAAGGTGTGCTTTGGGAAGCTGAGGGCAAGATAGCCCGGCTCGTGGCCACCGACACGAAGCGACTCGCCTTGTGCGAAGGCCCGGCAACGCTTCACGGCCCGGCCGAAGCGACAAAAGCTTCGCACCTGGTACCACCCAAGGCCATCACCCTGCTGGAACGCAACCTTACCGACGATGGCGAGCTGGTACGGATCGGGCTTCGCGCCAACGATGCGCTGTTCCAGACCGATCGCGCCATGATCTACACCACGCTCGTTCAGGGCCGCTACCCGCCGTACCGCGATATCATCGGCCAAACCACCAAAGGGGCCACGATGAAGGTGACCCTGCCGGTCGAGAGCTTCCTGTCGCGGGTGCGTCAGGCGGCCGTGGTGACCGACGACGAAAGCAAACGGGTGGATATGAGCTTCGAGCCCGGCAGGGTGTTGATGCAGGCCCGGGGTGCCGAGACGGGTTCCAGCGAGGTCGTGTTGCCATTGCCCGAGTTCACCGGTCCGAATGTTCAGATTGCCTTCGACCCGCAATACCTCGTCGAGTTCCTGCGAGCACTCGATGGCGAAACGACCGTCGATCTGGAAATGTGCGATGGTGGCAAACCGGCGTTGTTCCGCTGTGGCGATGGTTACGTTTATCTTGTGATGCCGCTTGCGGGGTGATCATGGCCAACGAGAATCGCGGCCCGGAGAACCTTGCCGATATCCTCGGCCGGCTGTTCACATCCCGGGGTTGGGGGCGGAAGAACGATCGCCTCCGGCTCGAAGCGGCGTGGGCCGAGATCGCGGGGCCGGTGCTGGCCAAAGATACCCGGCTCATGGGCATGAAGCGGGGCGTGATGGAGGTCGAAGTGCGGAACGCCGTGTTGATTCAGGAGCTCACGCAGTTTCACAAACGGCCGCTCCTGGCGAAACTGCGCAAAGTCCTTCCCAGCGTCACGCTCACCGACATCAAGTTCCGCGCCGGCGTTTGGTGACCTTCGGAAAACGATTCTTGCAGCAACACGTGCGTGCCACCACCACCAGGAGAACGGCACACAGTTGTGCCCCAACAGGAGTACCATGAGCACCGAGACAGTACCAGCGGTTGGCGAATATACCGACAAGCACATCAAGACGTTGAGAGACGCAGCCCACATCCGCCAGAACCCCGGCATGTACGTCGGGAATACGCAATCGGGCGGGATGCACCATTTGGTCTACGAAGTGGTGTACAACTCGGTGGACGAAGCCCTGGCCGGCTATTGCAAGCAGATCCGTGTGGTGATTTACAAAGATAACTCGCTTTCGGTGGTCGACGACGGCCGTGGTATCCCCGTGGGCATCAAAGCCGACACGGGCCGCTCGACACTGGAAGAAGCGCTGACCATCTCGGGCACCAGCGGCAAGTTCGACAACGCAGCGTACAAGGTGTCGGCGGGCTTGCACGGCATGGGTTCCAAGGCCGTGAATGCACTCTCGGAATGGCTGCGGGCCACCGTTCGCCGCGAGGGCCGCGTTTACCAGATGGAGTTCGAGCGCGGTGAGGCCACCGGGGCACTGCAGGACCTCGGGACCGCCGTCGCCGGGCAAACGGGCACCGCGATCACCTTCAAGCCCGATCCCGAGATCTTCCACGAGATCGCCTTCTCGTACGACACGATCGCCGATCGCGTCCGCGAACTCGCGTTCCTCAACAAGGGATTGAACATCTCCCTGACCGACGAACGGGATGGCCGCACCGAGACCTTCAAGTACGACGGTGGGATCGCCGAGTACGTGGCGTATCTGAACACGGGTGAGCAGGTCGATCACGTCCCCATCTACATGAATCGCGCCATCGAGGTTCCGCTCGATAACGAGACCAAGGTCATCAATGTCGAGATTGCGCTGCAATACTCGAACAGCGAAGACGAGCGGATTCGGTGCTACGCCAACAATGCCTTCAACCCCGTGGGCGGCACCCATCTGACCGGTTTCCGAACTGGCATCACTCGAGTGCTGCAAGCGTATGGCAAGAAAGAAGGGCACTTCCGGGAAGGGCTCGAACTCAAGGGCGAAGACTTCCGGGAAGGGCTGACGGCCGTGGTGAGCATCGGGCACCCCGATCCGCACTTCGAAGGGCAAACCAAGGTTCGCCTGAACAACCCCGAGGTCGAGGGGATTGTCGCCAGCGTCGTCTACGAAAACCTGATGGAGTACCTGGAGAAGAACCCCAAGGAAGCGACGCGGATCTGTCGGAAAATCGTGCTGGCCGCCGAGGCACGCATTGCCGCGAAGAAAGCTCGCGATGCCCTGATCGACCGCAAGAAGATTCTGGGCGGTGGTAGCTTGCCCGGCAAACTGATGGATTGCACAACCCGCGATCGCGACAAGAGCGAGCTCTTCCTGGTCGAAGGGGATTCCGCCGGTGGCAGCGCCGAAAGTGGCCGCGACCGGATGTTCCAGGCCGTGTTGCCACTGCGGGGTAAGGTGCTCAATGTCGAGAAAGCCCGGCTTGAAAAGTTGCTCAAGAACAATGAAATCTCGGCGCTGATCGCGGCCACCGGAATCGACATCGAGAATGTCGAAGATGTGAGCAAGGTGCGCTATGGCAAGATCATCATCCTCACCGATGCCGATGTGGACGGTCAGCACATCCGCACGCTGCTGCTGACGTTCTTCTTCCGTCAGATGCGAATGCTGATCGAACAGGGGCACGTGTTCGTGGCCCGACCACCGCTGTTCAAGGTGACCCACAAGAAGGAAGTTCGCTTCATCCAGACGCGGGAAGAGATGGTCCGCGAACTCACGACCCGCGGGCTCAAGGACACGGTGCTCCATGTCATGCGTTCGGAGACACCTAATCGCGAGTTCACCGGCAACGATCTGGCGCGGTTACTGCCACTGCTCAGCGAAGGCGCGACGGCGGTGCTGACGCTGGAACGCCGGGGGCACACGCTCGAATCGTTCCTGGCTCGCGGCAAAGAAGGTGTGTTGCCGTTCTACCACTTCCGCTTCTTGGGCAAGGAGTACTGGTTCCACACACCTGCTGAAGTGGAAGCCTTCCGGGCCGAGCAGTCCACGACACTTGGCAAAGAACTTGTGGTGGCCGATCTCACGGTCACGGCAGTACCAGCAGTGGCCCCAACAGGCGAACCTGCCGCCACGCCAGCCACGCCAGC
>JBGTAO010000045.1:0-3436 GCA_041749835.1 Gemmata sp.
GCCAGATCGTTGACCCCCGTACTTACGATGCTCGCTATCACGCAGAATTGAAACGTGGCAAACCGTTCCTCGGCGATGCGATGCTGAAAGATGCCCTGTTTTCGGCACTGGTCGTGATCACCGTCGTGACGCTCGCAGCGCTATTTGGTCCGAAAGGGCCACATGGCTATCCCGATCCAACGTTGACCGGAGCCAACCCCCGACCCGACTGGCCATTCCTGTGGCTCTTCGGGTTGCTCTCGCTCTGCCCGCCCTGGCTCGAAACCTTTGTGATGCTGTTCTTCCCGGTACTGCTGGTCATCGGATTGATATTGGTTCCGTTCATCTCGAACCGGGGTGAACGTGCTCCCAGTCGTCGGCCCGTGGCAGTGTTGATGGTGATCGTGGGTGGTACTGTCCTGGCGATCCTCACCTATGCGGGTGCCACTGCTCCGTGGTCGCCCAAGATGGAAGCGTGGAGTGCCGACCCGATTCCGACGAGAATTGTCGAGCGTTCAACACCGGTCGAATTGATGGGTGCAGCGGTGTTTCAGGTCAAGAACTGTCGCAACTGCCACGCACTCGATGGCGTCGGTGGCCACCGCGGGCCTGATCTCACGACCGTGGGCACCCGGCTGACACGGAACCAGCTGATCGACCAGATTAGCAATGGTACTCCCGGCGGGGGGAACATGCCGGCCTACGGGAAGCACGTTTCGGCTGCAGAAATGGATGTGCTTGCGGCATTTCTGGGCAGTTTGCGGCCGGTGGGTCAAGCTGCGCCCCGAGTGGCTTTGGTGCCATTTCCTGAGAGATCACCGTGAACCCCGTTCTCGACGCTGCGCTCCGATCCTGGCCGTTTGACCCCGCGTTGAGCGCCATGGTCCTGGCGACCGCGCTCGTCTACGTTCGGGGCTGGTGGAGTTATCATCGGCGCGATTCGCAACGCTGGCCAATCATACGGCTGCTCAGCTTTCTGAGTGGGCTTACTGCACTCCACCTTGCACTGGCCTCACCCGTCGAGCCATTCGCTTCGTTATTCCTCAGTGTGCATATGGTGCAGCATCTCGTGCTGATGATGCTCGCACCACCCTTGCTCTGGCTGGGCAATCCGCTGCTGCCGCTCATCCGTGGGCTACCCGCACTGTTGCGTACCTATTGGGTCATTCCGCTGTTCCAGATCGCCTGGCTCCGGCGCTGGGGAGCTCGGCTCACCCATCCCGTTTCGGCACTGGGAATCTTTGTGGTTGCGACCTGGGTCTGGCACATGCCCGAGCTGTATAACCTGGCATTGCAGTCGCCACCCTGGCACTACCTGCAGCATGCGAGCTTCCTTGGGGCGGGCTTACTCTTATGGTATCCCGTGGTTCGCCCTTATCCGATGCAACCCCACTGGCCGCTCTGGCTCCTGTTCCCGTACCTCCTGTTGGCAGATCTTTCGAATACGTTGCTGTCTGCATTACTCAGCTTCTCGGACCGCGTGATCTACGCTTACTACGCACAGTTCGCATCCATCGAAGGTGTATCGGCTCTCGACGATCAGGCGACGGCGGGTGCGATCATGTGGGTGCCGGGTTCCCTCGCCTTTTTGCTACCTCTGTTTGCTCTGGCGATCCGGTTTCTCACAGGTGAACTCGAGAGCCCGCGAACCAACCGGAAGACAACCTCGCGACCGGACCACTATTCACCAGTCGTAGCGGTAGCGCCGCGATTACGAGTCGCCTTGCCGCTTCTGACTACGCCTCAAACGGCCACACACCTCGACCTTCTCCGTGTGCCCGTGATGGGACGCCTCTTACGCTGGCGACACTCGCGCACAGTCTTCCAACTTCTCCTGCTCGTACTGGCAATCCTGGTCGTTACAGACGGCATCCTGGGGCCAGAAATTGCACCCATGAACATGGCCGGTGTTCTGCCCTGGATCCACTGGCGTGCGTTACTCATCCTGAGTTTGCTGATCGCGGGCAACTTCTTCTGCTATGCGTGCCCGTTCATGTTACCGCGGAACCTCGCACGCCGCTGGCTCCCGGTGGGCCGGAACTGGCCCCGTGCCTTGCGTGGCAAGTGGCTTGCTATCGGTCTGGTTGTGGTCTTCTTCACGGCTTACGAAGCCTTCTCACTCTGGGACAACCCACGCCTGACCGCCTTGATCATCGTTGGCTATTTCCTTGCGGCGTTTCTGATTGACGGATGGTTCCGCGGGGCAGCGTTCTGCAAGTACGTCTGTCCGATTGGGCAGTTCAACTTTGTGCAGTCGCTTGTTTCGCCACTCGAAGTGGCCGTGCGTGATCCGGCAGTTTGTGCCACGTGCACAACCAAGGACTGTATCCGAGGCCGCGATCGCATCCCGGGGTGTGAACTCGAACTGGCTCAACCCCGCAAGCAGGGCAATCTCGACTGCACCTTTTGCCTGGATTGTGCCCACGCTTGCCCGCATGGCAACATCGGGCTTCTGGCTGGCGCACCCACACGCGGCCTTGCTGATGATCCGGTTCGGTCGGGCGTGGGGCGGTACAGTCAACGAACCGATCTAGCTGTGTTGGTGCTCGTTCTGGTGTGCGCGGCCTTCACGAATGCAGCGGGGATGATCGGCCCCGTGATGCAATGGGAACAGGAACTGCAAGCGCAGGCCCCCTTGCTACCCCGAGTTCTCCTGATCGGAGTGCTGAACGTATTCGCACTGCTGGTATTCCCCCTGGTGGGCGTGGGAATTGTCGCCGCCATCAGCAAGCACTGGGGGAGATTGCGCGAACGGACGTTGGCAGTTGCGAATCGGTTTGTGTACGCTCTGATCCCGCTGGGATTCGCGATGTGGCTAGCGCACTACGGTTATCACCTGGCCACGAGCTACGGGACGGCATGGTCGGTGACGCAGCGGTTTGCCACCGATCTGGGATGGAGCACTTTGGGGGAACCGATTTGGAGGTGTGGTTGCTGCGAGCCGGTTGGCACGTGGCTAGTCAAAACCGAACTCCTGATTCTGGATGTGGGGTTGCTCCTGAGTCTCTATACCGCGTGGCGCATTGCACGCCGCACAACCGCAGGCTCGCGGGCCGTCCTGGCGTGGCTTCCGTGGGCGATTATCCTGACAGGCCTGTTCGCGCTAGGGGTCTGGATTCTCCTGCAACCGATGCAAATGCGCGGCACGATGAGCATGATGTGAACCGATTCGCAATGGCCGCTAAGCCTTGGGCCCTTGTTCGAGGTTGGTCATTTTCTCCAGCCGGCGCAAATGCCGTTCGGCCTGGCTGAACTCGGCTTGCAGGAATGTGAGTACCAAGTCCCACGCGGTGGCAACTCCAACGACCCGGCCACCGAGGCAGATGATATTCATGTGATCATCTTCCACACCTTGCTGCGCGGAAAAGTGGTCATGCACCAGAGCCGCACGCACACCGACGATCTTGTTGGCACAGACCGAAGCACCCACACCGCTACCACAAATCGCGATGCCCCG
>JBGTAO010000046.1:0-10789 GCA_041749835.1 Gemmata sp.
TGCCGGTCATGCCATTGCTCCGTGCCGATGCCACAGTGTACACGGGCCGTCCCGGCCCGTCATCACCGGTGTGAACTCGGTCCAGCCGCCGGGTGTCCTTGATGAATGCGAAAGCTAAAACAGATCTCAACACTCCTCAACACCGAACGGAAGCCACCCGTGGCCGACGAAACGCAAGATCTTGCTGAAGTTCGCCTTGAAAAGCTCCGTCAGATTGAGGCACTGGGAATCGACCCCTGGGGTCATTGCTTCCCCGACACGACTCCGATCAACGCGATTCGCCAGTTACCAGCCGAAGCATTCAGTGATGCCAGCCCGGGGCCAGCCGGGCGCACGGCTGGCCGGGTCGTCCGTTACCGCACGGGTGGCAAGCTACTCTTTCTCGAAATCTGGGACCAATCCGGCCGTGTGCAGCTCATGCTCCGGATTAACAAGTTGACCGAAACCGAGTGGAAGGTGGCACAACTGCTCGACCTGGGCGATCTGATCGGCGTGCAAGGCGAGTTTGGGAAAACGAAAACTGGTGAACCGACCATCCAGGTCACTCAGTTAACGTTCCTCACCAAAAGTCTGGAGCCGCACCCCAAGGATGTCTTCGGACTGGGAGACATCGAGTACCGGCTGCGGCACCGCTATCTCGACATGATCTACACGCCGGACACGCTTCGGCGGGCGCAACAGCGTGTCAAGATTCTTCGCACCATCCGCAACCACCTGGATGACCAGGGCTTTCTGGAAGTGGAAACGCCCACGTTGCATGCCATCGCTGGCGGAGCCGCTGCACGACCATTTGAAACCCATCACAATGCTCTGGATATCGATCTCTTTGTGCGGATTGCGTTAGAGTTGCCCCTGAAGCGGTTGCTGGTCGGTGGACTGGAAAAGGTTTATGAGATGGGGCGTGTGTTTCGCAATGAGGGGATCAGCCCCAAGCACAACCCCGAGTTCACCATGCTCGAGTTGTACCAGGCTTACAGCGACTACCGCGGGATGATGACTCTCACGGAAGGGCTGATTGTGGCGTGTGTCGATGCGCTCTATAGCGACCGCACGATCCAGTTTGGCGAAAAGACCGTGAACTTCACCCCGCCCTTCCAGCGATCAAAGTACGGTGACCTGTTCCGCGAGCATGTCGGGTGCGACATGCAGGACGAAGTTGCTGTTCGAGCCGCCGCGCGGGCCGAGAAGAAGGCCACTGAAGTGGAGGTCACGAAGGGTGGCCCCAAGATCGCCAAGGCACACGATGTGCTCGTGCAAGAACTCTTCGAAGACCTCGTGGAAGAACACCTCACCGGTCCCGTGTTCGTTTACGATTACCCCGCATCGTTGTGTCCACTCACCAAGCGGAAGCGCGACAACCCTTCAATTGCAGAGCGCTTCGAGCTCTATGTCCACGGGATGGAATTAGCGAATGCATACACCGAGTTGAACGACCCCATCACACAAGAGGCGACGTTCTCCCAGCAACTGGCGGGGCTCTCGGATGACGATTCGATGGCCAAGATGGATCACGACTTCGTGCGTGCGTTGCGGCATGGCATGCCACCGGCTGGTGGGCTCGGCATCGGGATCGATCGGTTGGTGATGTTGCTGACGAATACGCAAACCATCCGCGACGTGATCCTCTTTCCGCTGCTCCGCCCCGAGGTGAAGGGGTAGGATGCTGGATGGGGTTGAGTGAGTTCCCCTTTTTCTCGCCAGATGAAGTTGTTACAACGCACCCGTGCCGGGCTCGCACCCGGCTTGCGCGCTCACCGCAACGGGGAAGGACTCCCGTGTATAAGCTGCTACTTTGCGTTCGTTATCTCCAGACCCGCTACCTGGCGTTCATCTGCATCATCAGCGTCATGCTGGGTGTTGCAACGCTTATCGTGGTCAATGCCGTCATGAGCGGATTCAGCACCAAGCTCAAGGATCGCCTGCATGGCGTCCTTTCCGATGTCGTGGTCGATACCGACCGCATGGAAGGCTTCTCCGATTCTCCCAAGCAAATGATCGAGCGGATTTATGCTTCGCCAGCTGGCCCCATGATTGAAGCCATCAGCCCGACCGTCGAAGTCTTCGCAATTCTCCAGTTCAGCTTCCGGGGTCAAGCGATCACCAAGCCCGTCCGCTTGATCGGCATCGATCCAGCAGGGCGAGCAGCGGTTGGTGGCTTCTCCGAATATCTGGTTCGCCAGAACGGGGTGGAAGTACCCAGCTTCGAATTGACACCGGAAGCCCTGAAGCAACACGATTTCAACAAGCGACAGCGCAACTGGGAAAACGACATCCTGCCCAGTCGGCCCGTCGTGATCGACCCGACCGCACTGCCCGAACCCGATGCCGGTGCCATGACGAAGGACATGCCGCTGCCGAAGCTGAATGGCGTGATCCCCGGTTACACGATTGCCCACTTCCGGTTCCGCGATGAGAACGGGCAGGTGGTCGAAGAAGTGGGGCTGAAGCCTGGCGATGATGTGACGATTACCACTGTCGGAGGTGGTGAACTGCGACCGGTTTGGGGCACATTCCTGGTTACCGACTATCTCCGCACCGAGATGAGCGAGTACGATCAGAGTTTCGTCTACGTGCCACTCGATGCACTTCAGAAGATTCGCGGGATGGACGACCGCTGTACCGCGCTCCAGATCAAGCTAAAGAACTACAACCAAGATCGGACATTGGTGACCACGGAACTCCGCAAGCTGTTCCCGTATGCCGATGTGCGGGTTGCTACCTGGGAAGAACACCAGGGGCCACTCCTCGCGGCCATCGATGTCGAACGTGGTATTCTGAACCTGCTCCTGTTCATGATCGTGGGTGTTGCCGGCTTTAGTATCCTCGCCATTTTCACGATGATTGTGTCGGAGAAATACCGCGATATCGGCATCTTGAAATCGCTTGGTGCGAGCAACCGCGGTGTCATGAGCATCTTCGTGGGCTACGGCTTATTACTGGGTTTGGTCGGATGCGGCCTGGGCACGGCCATGGGGCTCTGGATCACCCGGAACATCAACGAAATCGAGGCGTTCTTGACCCGACTGAGTGGGCATGCACTTTTCCCACGCGATGTCTATTACTTCAAGGATATCCCCACGAACATCGACCTGATGAACGTGATGCTGGTGAACTTCGGCGCGGTGACGATTGCCACGCTCTTCAGTTTGCTCCCGGCATGGCGTGCAGCCCGACTGCATCCCGTGCGTGCCCTCCGGTTTGAGTAAGACAGGGTGTGCCTGTCGACAGGAAACACTGGCACGCATTGCGTGTCGAATGATGAGGCTCGACGCATGCTGACTGCAGAAAACCTACACAAGACCTACCGCCGGCATGCGGTGAAGGTGCGTGTTCTCAGCGATCTCAATCTTGAGGTGAAAACGGGTGAGTTCTTGAGTATCGTTGGGGCTTCGGGCTCAGGGAAAAGCACGCTCTTGCACTTGCTGGGCACTCTGGATGAGCCCGATTCCGGACGGATTCTGTTGGATGGAAAGCGGATCGATAACCTCCCTGCCCGGGAGCGCGACCTGCTTCGTAATCGTATCTTCGGCTACATTTTCCAGTTCTACCACCTGCTTCCGGAACTGAACACCGTCGATAACGTGCTGATGCCCGCATACATCGGCCACTCCACGATTGGCTGGTGGAAATCACGTTCCAAGTGGCGAGCACGGGCCCAGGAGTTGCTGAAAAAAGTCGGGTTGGGGCACCGACTCAAGCACCGTCCACGCGAGCTTTCGGGCGGTGAGATGCAGCGAGCGGCTGTTGCACGGGCGTTGCTGATGAATCCGCGGGTCTTACTGGCGGACGAACCTACGGGTAACCTCGACGCCGACACGGGCAATGAGATCGTTCGTTTGCTTCGTGACATCAACCGCGACGAGGGTGTGACCATCGTCATGGTCACGCACAATCTCGATATTGTCTCGGCTACCGACCGCGTCGTGCGGATGGTCAACGGTGTGGTCACCGAGGATAGCACGAGCAAATCCCTACCCTATCCTCACAGTTGGCTCGCCGCAGTCTGATTCGCCATTGCAGGGCAGACACGAACGGTCAAGAATGGCGGCTCCCGGCAGTGATGCGTCGGGAGCTACTCGTTACTTGGCCACCTGCGGATCGCACGCATGTCACAAGTCTGGATCAATGGCGAATTCGTCGATAAACTCGACGCTCGAATCAGCCCGTTCGATCATGGGTTTCTTTACGGTGATGGCGTGTGGGAGCATCTCCGGGTGTTCCAGTCTGAACCTTATTGTTCGCGGACCCATCTTCAACAACTCGAATTTGCGGCACACTCGCAGGGAATCTCATTGCCGTATTCGTCGGCGGAATTGCGCGAAGCGATTCTTCATGTCGTCTCCATAAACGAACGAACCGATGCTTACGTGCGGATCATCGTTTCCCGCGGCCCGGGGACATTGGGACCGGACCCCCGCAAAGTCGCAGATCAGGTTCTGATCATCGCCGAGGAATATCAACCGTTCCCGCGTGAACTGTATGGCCACGGTTTACACGCCATCACCGTGCCAGTCCCCACGCTCACAACACAGTCAGCGCCTCGGGTTCGAACGCTGGGCCAACCGCATCTGGTGCAGGCCAAACGGGCCGCACTGCAACAGGGTTGCCTGGAAGCGATTTTGCTGGGAGGATCTGCAGAAGGGCGAGTTGTCGGGCTGACCGAGGGATCGCTGCTCGTGATCAAGGATCTCACGTTGGTGGTTCCGGAAGGCCAACTTCACGATGTCATGGCAGCACGAGTTGCAACTTTGGCGAGTCCGTGCGTCAATCACGTTGCGGAGTATCCCGTTCAGATGGCCGACATCTTGGCCGCAGACGAACTTGTTTTGGCTGGCACCGCGTGTGGCGTGATCGGAATCGTGATGGTGAACGGGCAACCGATTAGCAGCGGAAGAGAAGGGCCAATCACACAGATGATCCGGGAACACTATCAGGCCGACACTTGCGGCACCACCGCGTAGAATAACTGAAGCAGACCCTGCGTGGAGGCTTGGTCATGATCAACATTCGTCGCATCCTGGTTCCCACCGACTTTGGCGAGAGCTCGACGCCGGCGGTGCGCTATGGTGCCAGAATGGCCGAAGCCTTCGACGCGGAATTGATTCTGTTGAATGTGGTGCCAGACGCGGCATTGATGTTGCCGGATGCGGTGATGCCGGCTCCCGTGCCCACAGGAGATATTGGCCAGTTCATGCAGGATGCTCGCGAGAATCTTACCCGGCTGATCGCGACGCAACGCCTGGACGCACTCAAACCGCGGGTCGAGGTGCGCGTCGGTTCCCCGGTCCCCGAGATTCTCGCCGCTGCCACGGATCTACAGGCGGATCTGCTCTGTGTGGGAACACATGGTCGCCATGGGTTGAGCCATTTGCTTCTGGGCAGCTTGGCGGAGCGGATCGTCCGTGATGCTCCGTGCCCCGTTCTGACGATTGGCCCGTTGGCGGTCGAAAAGCTGGAAGCCAACACAAGCGCGATCACACCAACATGAAAGTACCGCTTCCCGAACACGATCCTGAACTGGCGGCCAAAACGGCTCAACTGCTTGCAATCGTCAGCGAGTGGCCCGGTGTGGCGGTTGCCTTCAGTGGTGGCGTCGACAGCACCGTGGTTGCCAAGGCGGCGGCGCTGGCTCTGGGTTCACGGGCAGTAGCCGTCACGGCGGATAGCCCCAGCGTCGCACGGTCCGAACTGGCCGAAGCGAGAACGCTGGCAGCGCAGATCGGGATCGCGCATGTCATTGTGGCCACAGCAGAGTTCACCAATCCGGACTATCTGAAGAACGACGGCGCTCGGTGTTATCATTGCAAGACTGAGCTTTATACCACTGTGGAACGGTTGCTGCCGGAACTCGGTCAGTCCATCGTGGCAAGTGGTGCCAATCTTGATGATCAGGGTGATTATCGTCCGGGACTGGTTGCCGCAGCCGAACACGCGGTTCGCCATCCGTTGCAGGAAGCGGGGTTCACGAAGGCCGATGTGCGGGCACTGGCCAGGCACTGGGGCTTACCCAACTGGGACAAACCGGCCGCGCCCTGCCTTTCAAGTCGGCTGGCACCCGGTGTCGCGGTCACCCCGGAGCGCACCGGGCGTGTCGAAGCAGCAGAAGCGTTTCTCCGGCAGCGCGGGCTACGGGAATGCCGAGTTCGCCATCATGGTGATGATCTGGCCCGCATCGAAGTCCCTGTTTCCGAGATCGCTCAGTTCACCGCAGAACCGCTCCGATCGGAACTCATCGCCGAGTTTCAACGTGTGGGCTTCCAGTTCATTACACTAGATCTACTGGGCTTTCGCTCGGGTAGCTTGAATCAACTGGTTCCGCTCGAACTTAAGCTGCACTATGAATCACCGCCATTGAGGCCCACCCGTGGCTGAGTTTGGTTGAGTTGCCCCGTATTCCTACACGCTTCGTACGCTGTCATGAAACCACTCTCTGCGAACACGGTTCTCGATCACTACTTCCTGGATGCCCGGGCGCGGTTACTCGATGTCGCTGCAACGCTGGATCGGCTCAGTCGTGGTGCCGATGCTGCCGCAACCCAGGCAGACCCCCGCGTGGCGAAACTGGCAAAGGCACTCGAAGTGCTCTCTTCCGATGGTTCGAACAAAGCGGAACAGATTCAGCAGATCTTCTCTTTGGAGTATGATCCGGGTTGGAATCGCCCGCAACCACGGTTCTGACCGTACCGCGGAGTTGAGATAGAACTCGGGCCAATTTCTCATGACGGGGTTTCTCCCCGTGATGTTCTCGCTTACCATTTCCCACATTGGCAGTGATGCTAGACCGCTCGACGACCTGAAGCGTCGTCGGCTGCGGTGATCGACCATACCAACCACTGGGAGCAGACAATGCCCATCACGCTGGGTTGCCCGTCATGTAAGAAACGGTTTCGAGCCCGCGATGAATCGGCGGGGAAGCGGGTTAAATGCCCACACTGCGGCGCGGCAGTCACTGTACCCCTGAGCGAATCGGCGAGCCCGTCCGAGCCACTCTCGGGTAGCATTCCCGTCTCGCCTCCGCGATCCGGGACAATGCTTCCGGGTTCCGGAAGTATTCCCTCAGATGGGCCACGGTCGGGGTCGGTCCCCACGGCGGCACCGGCTCCCGTCGCCACACCCGATGACTGGGGAGCAAGCCCACCTCCGCCGAAGTTTACCTTTGAAGTAGAAGAGCCAAGCCCTTACCAGCGACCGACAGCGGCGTCGGCTTCGACAGCGAAATCAGCGGCACCGCGTGCCGTGGCCCGTCCCGTTGGCAACAGCAATGGAGGGAACAAATCGCCGGAGCAGATGGTATTACCCGCCTGGCGCAAAGCACGCTCCGGTCTGTTTTGGGTGCTCTTCGGATTGTTGTTGCTGACGATCCCGGGATTAGTGGGATTCGGTAAGTTGGTCTACGCTCGTGCGGTCGGAGAACTCCCCCGGGGTGAAGGTTGGGTGAGCATTCCTGGATATGTGAATTCCGATGAAGCCGGATCCGTGCGAATGTCCAAGCTCGAACAACTCGATGTCGCCCTGTATGCGTTGCCGGTCATACTCGGTGTCTTCTTCATCGGGATCGGGCGACTCACCTGTGCTGCAGCACCGCGCAACAGTGGAGCCAAGCAACTATTCCTGTGGAGTGGTTTGTTTACCCTTGTTGCTCTGGTGGGGTTGGTTCTCGCCGGTGCGTGCAACAAGCTTCTGTTTGAAGAAACCTATGGGTATGCCGCGCTGGGTTTTCTCGTGACAGCGAGCCTGGCCGAATTCTGGTTCCTGACGGGGTTGACCGCGAGCGGATTGGCGCTGAAGCGGCCGGGTGTCGCCCGCGCTGTTGGGCTAGTTGGTTTTGTTGCGGCTTTGGTCGCAGTTGCGTATGCCGTGGGCTGGGAACAGTACGCCAAGGAACTTAGACCCAAACCATTGACCGATGACTGGAACCTGTACGAACAGGCCGGTGTGATGCTCGGCTGGCTCCTCCTGATTGGGGTCTACTGGCGAGCGGTCCGAACCGTCCGTGCTGCGATCCGCGACTTCATTGACAAGGCGGAAGATCAATCCTGAAACTGCCCCGGTAAGTCGTGAAGCTCACGGTTAAAACCAAGCCCACGGCTCGCCCCGTGGGCTTGGTTTGTTGTGCGAGCCAATCTGATTCAATCCGGCATGATTGCGGTTGTGAAACCAAAAACTGAATGAGCAAAGCAAGATCCTGAGGAGCCGCCATGCGTGCCATACTCGTTGCTCTCATTCTCGCCACTCCGGCGATGGCAGCAGATCGAACACCACTCGAAGCAGCGCCTTCCCCCGTGGACAATCCACTCCAGGGGCTTGTGCCGTATGCGGCGGATGTCCGAACCTTCTTCCCCCATTCGTTGGAGTTCAACTACCTTCCGTTCTCCGCAATCGTGAAAGGCTACGACGAATTCGACTGGAAGCCGATCGAGCGTTTGTTAGACGAGATTGCAGCCCGGGGACACCAAGCGGTGTTTCGCATCTATCTGGAATACCCAAACAAGAAGGGCGTGATCCCGGATTTCCTGGTGAAAGATGGCCTGAAGGTTCACAAATACCTGAACACGAATACCCAGCCATTACCACCGGCCAACGTGGAAACACCCGATTACGAAGACAAGAACCTCCGGCGATCGTTCAAGAATTTCATCGCCGCTCTGGGCAAGAAGTACGATGGTGATCCCCGAATCGGGTTCATCACGGCGGGTTTACTCGGCACGTGGGGCGAGTGGCACACCTACCCGAAAAACGAACTGTTCGCTAGCAAAACCGTTCAGACCGAAGTGATGGACGCCTACGAAGCTGCATTCCAGGTGACACCGGTCTTGCTGCGTTACCCCGCCGGGGAGAAGACCAATCAAAAGGCACCCAACGCGAAAAGAAAGTTTGGGTATCACGACGATTCCTTCGCCTGGGCCACCTTGGACACCGGCAAGAAAAACGACGACTGGTTCTATCTCCCCGCGCTGAAATCGGCGGGGCCAGAAGCAGAACTGAAATGGAAAACGCAACCGATCGGTGGCGAGATCCGACCGGAGGCCTGGGGGAAAGTCTTCGACGACAAGCCCGGTGACAAACAGATCCAGGACTTCCGACGCTGTGTTGAGGAAACACATGTCACGTGGCTGATGGACAGTGGAATGTTCGAGAAGAAGCAAACAGCCGATCGAATTAAGCGAGCGACCGAGAAAGTCCGACGCATGGGCTACGACTTCCATGTTCCCGGTGTGACAATCGACAAAGCCGCTGGCGACAAACTGACGGTGCAGGTCGAGGTGTTCAACCGGGGGGTCGCTCCGTTCTACTACGACTGGAAGCCCGAGTTCGGCTTAATCGACTCGGGGAAAGTGGTGAAGACGTTCCCCGGAAGCGGGAAAATCACTGACCTGTTGCCGGGCGACAAGCCGCGTGTCTGGGACGACACACTCGATCTGTCCGGTGTGAAGCCTGGGAACTACAAGCTGGCGCTTCGGATTCCCAACACCTTGAAGAACGGGCACCCCTTGCGGTTTGCCAACAAGACTCAGGATGCCGACGCCCCAGGTTGGCTCACACTGGGCAGCGTGGTGCGGGCCGCTTCATCTCCACCAGCATGGAGCCCCCGAACCACTGACTGGTCCAAAAACCCCAAACCCGCTCTTGGCGACTGGGGCTTCGATCGCCCCGGATATCCCAAAGGTCTCTACATCCACGGGGTCACGGTGGTTGAAGGCCAACCAATCACCAACCCAGTGATTTATGACAACGACGTCTATGATGATGTGTTCGATGACGAATTGGCCTTGGTGATGGCAAGCCTGGGCAAACTGAATCTTGTGGGCTTGATCGTGACTCCCGTGTTGACGGATGGCTGGGGCTTTTCCAAACCCGAATGGAAGCAAACTGCCCATGCTGTTCGCAGGCTTGCCGAAGCCTCGGGGCTGAACATGAGTCGTATTCCCGAAGTGGCCATTGGCACTGAAGCTGCCAGCGAAAAAGAGGGGATCGACAAAGTATCGGCTGGTGCGAAGCTGTACGTGAAGCTCATCCAAGAGCAGTTCAAGAATGATCCCAGCAAGCCGCTGATTGTGAACATCGGTGGACAAGGCGCGACTTTGGCTTCGGCATGGAAGCTCGATCCCACGATCGCGGACCGCTGCATCGTCTATTACACCGATATCAAGGTTTACAACGGCCATTATCGCTGGGCTTCAGAACTGATCGCCAAGCATTTTCGTGTGGTCAGTTGGGGGGATGATCACTGGTGGATCACCAAGAAAGGCCAAAATGAATGGCGTGTCCTTCCCCGGCCCAAGAATGCCGAAGGGAAAGACAACGCTGCCGATAGCGGGGAATGGAAAGCTTTCACCGACATGAAGAAGCCGATCCTCGACGACATGGTGAAACAGTTCCAGACACGAGGGGAATACTGCCAGGGTCTGAAAAAAGGCGATGGTTACCTTGATGGCACATTCCTGCACGCTTGGCTTCCGGGCCTGTTCGCAGACGCCGACATCCAGAAGATCCGCGGTAGCGCGGTTCTCCATATCACCAAGTTCACGCCCGAGAACGAAGAACTAGTGAAGAAGTTTGCGAACGCGATCTTGTTAGATCCCAGAGCCTACCAGCACAAGAAACGATGATCGCTGTCTGGCCTACAGCGGGCATGCAGTGCGGAGGCAGTTAGTCACCATACCTGTGTGATATCATGCAATTAAGTTCCACCAGTAGTGGTTGCTACGAATTCGCCTGAGTTATGAGATCCGGAGCCACGTGCCATGCCAGCCTATATCGACCCGCATATTCACATGATTTCGCAGAT
>JBGTAO010000047.1:0-3075 GCA_041749835.1 Gemmata sp.
AGTGGGATGCGTTGGGGTGAAACGGGCGCGGATGCGGTTTGCCACCTCCGCGCCTTGTTCCGCAGCGAGAAATGCCAGTGGGACGCCTACTGGGGCACCCTTGCCGCCTGATTCCCACCGACACTAAAGACGCTCACCCTGTCCCATCGTCCCACCCGCGTGTTGACTTTGTTGGAACCAATTCCGAAAGTGTCTCCGTCGGAGCATCCTCAGTTAGGAGACCTTGCACATGCTTGTTCGCACTTGGTTTCTTGTCTCACTGCTTGCCGTCGGGGTACGCGCGACACCGATACTCGCCGACGATGAACTGAACAATTCCTTGGCGGCCATCAAAGCCATCACTCGTGAAGGGAAAGGAAACGACGACGCGAGCCCGGCCTGGAAGACCGTGGTCAGCAAAGGTGTAGCGGCGCTCCTGCCGACATTGGAAGCCATTGATGCCAGGAACCCCACGGCCGCGAACTGGCTGCGAACGGCCATCGATGCCATTGTGGAAGGCGAGACTGCAGCCGGCCGCAAACTGCCCACCGATCGGCTTGAAGCATTTGCGATCAATGCCAAATATGCCCCGCTCGCACGCCGACTGGCATACGAAATACTCGTGAATCAAGACGCAACCGCGCGTGATCGCCTCTTGCCCGGGTTCCTGAATGACAAGTCGGCTGAGCTACGCCGCGATGCCATCGTGTACCAACTGGAAGTTCTTGAGAAGTCCGCGCGACCATCGATCAAGGCGGACCTCGAACGGCTGTTCGCAGCGTCTCGCGATCAGGATCAGGTTGAGTTGCTGGCCAAGAAACTCAACGAGAATGGGGGCAAAGCGAACATTCCGGTACACTTCGGGTTCGTCACTTCCGTAGCATTGATCGGCCCCTTTGATGCGCCGGCCAGTCAAGGTTTCGCGACTCGCTATCCGCCCGAAGAGGCGAAAGCTCCGACTGGCATGTTCAAGGGGAAAGGCGATGTTGAGGTGCGCTGGACGCCATTCACGTCCAGTGATCAAGCGGGACAGTTCGACCTGAATGCACTGCTTGGCAAACACAAAGAGGCCGTCGCCTATGCCTTGGCCGTGGTTGTTGCTCCGAATGAGACACCCGCCGAGATCCGTGTGACCAGCGCGACTTCTATCAAGATCTTCCTGAATGGGCAGGAACTCTTCGGACGTGACGAGTACCACCACGGCGAACAATTCGATGTCCATGTTGCGAAAGGCACTCTGAAAAAAGGCGAGAACGTCATCGTTCTCAAAGTGTGCCAGAACAACCAAAAGGATGAATGGGCACAGAAATGGCGGTTCCAAATGCGTGTCTGTGATGAAACCGGTGGCCCGCTGCAGTTACAGCAGATGGCGCAGATCGCGGAAAGCGTCAAGCCTGTTGAGCTTGGCCACGTGCCCGAGAACAAAGACGGCAAGGAGATCAAGAAATGAATCGGTTCATCCTTGCGGGAGTGTGTTCACTGGTATTGGCTCCGGCGCTGCTCGGTGGCGATTGGCCGCAGTTTCGTGGCCCCAACGGCGCGGGCGTGGCTGACGAGAAGAACCTGCCAACCGAATGGAGCCAAAAGCTGGGAATCAAGTGGAAGGCCACTCTGCCGGGCCGTGGTCCCTCTTCCCCTGTCGTGTTTGGCAACCGGCTCTATGTGACCTGCAGCTCGGGAACTCGTGACGATCGATTGCACGTGTTGTGTTTCGATACCGAAACGGGCAAACAGCTCTGGCATCGCCAACTCCAGGCTACAGGAAGCACGGCGGCACATCCCAAATCGAGCATGGCAGCGAACACTCCGGTAGCCGACGAAACGGGGGTCTACGCGCTCTTTGCCACGGGTGATCTGGTTGCGATTGATACCGATGGCACTCTGCGTTGGTACCGGTCTCTGGTTGGAGATTACCCCACCATCACCAATCAGGTGGGCATGGCCGCGTCACCCATCCTGGTGGGGAATCGCTTGATCGTTCCGATGGATAATGCTGGAGAATCGTTCCTGGCAGCCGTTGATACGAAGTATGGCAAAAATGTCTGGAAAGTCGCGCGACCTCAAGAGATCAACTGGACCACACCGTTTCTGTGGCAGAACGGCAAGAATACAGAACTGCTCTTTGCCGGGCCAAAAGGGCTCTCCAGTTATGATCCGGCAACGGGCGAAAGTCGGTGGACCTTCAAGAATGGCGGTGGGTCGATCCCAATTGGCGTGATTGATGGAAAGTCCTTGTTCTTACCCGTGAACGGTGTCAGCAAGTTCAAACTCGGAGCGGACGGGCCAGCTCCTGTGGTGGAATGGGAAGCCCGTACCATGCAAACCGGCTACCCATCCCCGCTCGTGTATGACAACAAGGTGTTTACGGTGAGTAGTACCGGGATCATGGTTTGTGCGGATGCCAAGACCGGTAAGGTCTTGTATCGCGACCGGTTGAAAGGGAACTTCTCGGCCTCACCCGTTGCCGGTGATGGCAAGATCTATTGCTTGAACGAAACCGGCGAGTGCACCGTCATCGATGGGAAGGCGGACACGTTCACAGTGCTGGCGACCAACAACCTAGGGGAAGGTTCGTTGGGATCTCCGGCCCTTGCAAACGGTCTCGTCTTCATTCGGACCGACAATGCGATTTATGCGATTGGGAAATGATTGACGCGAATCGATCGCACGAGTGGCGGTGGTTCGTACGGAGCCCGACCAGTCGTGCAATCAATTCCGCCAAGATTACTTACCGGCGGCCTTCTTCAGTTCCATGAGCACGGGCTTCACATCCGTTTCATTGACCGTCTCAAATGGAAATGACTTGATCACTTTCCCCTTGTGAACCACAACCACGGTCAAATGCGCATCCGGGTTGATTCCCCACTCTTTCGGGCCGCTCTTCTCACCATCGAACGCCGCAAGCGAAGTATTCTCAAACTTGAGGGACATGTTAATCCGCGGCAGGTATTCCTTATGCTTATCGAAGGCCTTATCACCCAGCCAAACGGCAATCACTGTGGCTTTATCGGCTTCCGCACCGATCTTTTCATCGAGCACTTTCATGAAGCGAGCCACAGGCCGCTTCCCAACGGGTAAACCGGATTCTTCAGCAGC
>JBGTAO010000048.1:0-3601 GCA_041749835.1 Gemmata sp.
GGGCAATCCTGGGCTGGGGCCGCGACTGGGCACTGCCGCTGCTACCACACATTCCGTTGGTGAAGCGGCAGATGCTGATGACCGTATGCGGGCTGAAAAGTGGCTTCTTGACAGGACCAACGACCGTGTAAATGCTCACCACCCCTGTGACGGGGCGGTGAGCATTTGCCTGATAGCTGGAAGTGGGTTTATTGCTTCACTTCGACGACCACAGCTTCGTTGTCGCCGGATTTGATTGTGGCGCGGAGCGGAGTTGTTTCGGGTTTGCTAAAGGTCGGGTCGATCTTAAGGAACTTTTGCCCGCTCAGATCGTCCTTGCCTTCATCCATTCCTTCGGGCACTTCAGCGGACTTGGGAGCGTTAGCCATTTTGGCTTTGTCGCCAGATTTGGGTCCGCTGACAGCGGGGCCGCCGGTCTTGGGGGCGCCCTTCATTCCACCCATCCCACCCGGGCCGCCCATGCCACCACCAGTACCGGGGAGTGAGATTCCCTTAAGGGAATTGGGGTCGAGGTGGCTATTATCAATAACCACCAGGCATTCACCCACGGGGGCATCGGGAACTTCATAAGTGCCATCGGGCTTGATGATCCCGCCACTCATCTTGGTTTGATCCGAAACGAGGACAAACCGGATATTACCGCCGGTCAGCGGGCCTTTACCCGCAACGTTCACAGTGCCCTTCACGGGAGAGCGACGATCGCCACCGCAGCCCGTGATGGCCAGTAGGGAGAACAGCCCGGTTGCCAGAAGCAGCTTGTTAATTCGCATGACTCAGATGTTGATTGCTGGGAAAGGAAGGGACAGGAATGGAGAACACAAAAGTGATCCGGCCAGGATGATCGCTCACCCTGGCCGGATCGGATGGCCTATTCTCACCAATCGTTGCCGAGTACTTCGCCACCGTTCGGGGTAAGAACCCACTGCCAGGTGTTTTGAGAGATCGACGAGGATACGTTTCGCACGCTACCATCACCCAAGCCAGCTTGGCAGCCGCTTGCGGTGAAGGCCGACGGACGATAAGGAACACAGGTCACATTGTTTGGGCCAATTTGTGGGACGAGCAAGCCGTTGGCACCATAGATGTCGGTGTTGCCGAACATCGGCATCCAGTCGGCGTTCCACCAACCGTGGGCCCACAGGTTGCCGTTGCTGCCGCTCGGGCCACCCGCACAAGCTGCTCGCTTCTCGGCGAACAGAACAGTGTTCGAGGTGCCGTCCGGCATGGCGGCCAACTTGGTGGCCCCCATGCAACCCCAGGCCCAACCCCACGGATGTGCCGGGCGACCGAAGACCTGGTAATTCATACCGTAGCTGCTGACACCCCAACCGTGCGTCTTCTCACCCGAGGTCGGGTCGAGCGGTGCCTGGAAGGTCTTCACCTGCCAAGTGTGAACGCCGTTGTCGTAGATCGTGTTGCTGGTGGTCGAGGGCGGGGCCAGCTTATAGAGGTTGTCCTGCTCGATGTAGGGCAGAAGGAAGAAGAAGCCGGTACCCGTGTTGCCGGTGTACGGGCCACCATAAGCATGACCCTGAGCGGCACTCACCCACGATTCAATGTAGGTTGGGGGCAGGTAGCCACCGTTGGTGTCGGCCAGATTGTGCGAGGCCAAACCCAGTTGCTTCAGGTTGTTCGACGACTGCATCCGCGCCGCCGCTTCGCGAACCTTTTGAACTGCCGGCAAGAGCAGACCAATCAAGATTGCGATAATCGCAATCACCACTAACAACTCAATGAGCGTGAAACCACGCCGACGGAGAGACAGAGAGTTCATCGAGGCTCCTAGACCTGTGCAGAAAATGGGACCGACAAGGAACCGCAAGACGCTGCGGGAGGCCAGTTAAGATATTGAGGAAAACCGGCCCTGCACTATACGTTAATGCCGAAGTGTGAGCAGATTCAAGCGAAAGATTCCCGGAATTCATTTCTCGTTCACTTTGTTTGCTCACGCGGTAGCAACGCACCAGAGCAAGGGGCTCTCGCCTCAACCGCCAGCATCGGCACCGAAAATGAGAACGAGATCGCCCGTCTGGAGTGGTGTGGCGAGATCCGCGGTAAACTGCTGAGCACCCACCGAGAGAAGGTACTCCTGGGCGAGTTGTGAATCTTTCAACGCATGCAAATTTGGGTAAAGACGATCCAGGACCAAGAGTGCCGCGTGAAGTGTAGCCGCGTGGATCGTGACTCGGCTGATGCCCGTACGCAATCGCGCGAGGCCGTAGAACTCAAAGTTGACTAGATGAGAATTGGTTAGCACATCCAACAACTCCAGTGTACCCAGGTCGAGGCCGGGTTCCTCACGATGATCAGCGCGAGGAACACCGGCATTGCAATCACCGGATGACGTAGGGCAGGAAGACATTGGTCGTACCTGGGCGAGAAATCACCCCCGAGCTGGGGTTGAAGAAGGTGCCGCCCCGGGGGTTGTAGTACAGCCCTGATCCCGTTGCGTAGTTCCCCACGGCGGTTGGCAAGCCGGAACCGGGTACGCGGTAGAAACTGCTGCCATCGGCGAGCGTGACAACGCCGCTCAGTGGCTGGTACACTGTGCCCGTCCAGGGGTTCACCTGGAGGTTCGGCCCCCGGTACATCATCATGCCACCTTGCTGCACCGCGATCGGTGGCGTTGAGAACGCCGTATTCACGATCCCCGGGTTTACGCCCCACGCATTGACCGGTGTGACCACCACCTGATTCATCCAGGGGTTGTTTAACGCCGGGTTCGTGTACCACGGAGCCTGGAACGCGGGCTGGAACAGTGTTTGCGCCGGAATGCCGGGCCAACTGTTCACCGAGGGTTGCAGCACAATCGAGTTGTTCGCTCGACGTTGACCAACCCCCCGTTGCAGAAAGACCTGCGCCGAGGCAACATCCGCACTCAGGGCTGTGAGCGATAACGCGGCCAGGCTCAGGAACGACCAACGGGATATCGTGGTCATCGTATTTCCTCGTGTTGTGGAACTCGGGTGTGGGTGGGTAACCGTACTGGCGGGGTTAGAGTGGTCGTTCCCGGCAAACGGTTCACTCTCTTACCCAATTGAACGCAATTCCCCACGCCGCTTGCGCCGCAACGGCTCCGAGCTTTGCCCGGATCGCCGAAGCGGTGCCCGAACTTACCACGGGTTGCCCCCACCAGTCCCCAGCCATTCCGCGAGCGCTTGAATCTGAATACGGATCTCATCGGACTGATATCGTTGCGCGATCTGTTGCTTCTCCTCGGTGCTCAGGTACCAGTTCAAAGCGGCATCGGTATTGAGTTCGAAGACGAAGCGACGGAAGACGAGTTCGTCTTTGGGAACCGCGGTGTTGAAGCCGTGATCGAGTGCCGCGAGCAGTTCGTTATTGCGATGGTAAGCCGAGTTCCCCCGTGCCCGCAGCACGGCCCGCAGCGGTGTACTCACCGTCGCCACAGCATCGGCTATGATGCCACCCGCTTCGCGCTGTGCCGGATCGGTTGCTTCGAATGCGAGCCCACGCGCCTGGAGCGGGTACGCGCGGATCTCGACCAGAGCCACGCCGCCGATGTGCTTGCGCAGCTCGTTGCGATTCTGAATCAACCACATCGCTGCCAGATCGACGCCATAGTTGTCGAAGTAACCCG
>JBGTAO010000049.1:0-3253 GCA_041749835.1 Gemmata sp.
GTCTCGGGTTGCTGCAAATCCTTGGGTGAGAATCCAAAGAGCAACTGCATGATGACCCGTGCTTGCGGTTCGGTATAGCCCCGAACCCCCACTAATGATTCATACAGCCGTTGGTCCTGACCCTTGCACCGCCCGAGCCAGTGCCGCAATACCGTAACTCCATAATCCCATTCTTCCAGTGTTTTGGCAGCAATCAACGATTTTCCGAGGGTGTCGAGATCGTCGAGCCCACCCAGCGTGATCAGCGCCATCCGTTGCTCGCTCTGGTCACGCGAAGCCAGGAACGACTCGGTCGCTTTGATCGGATTGCTCGCCCGAGCCTCACGGAACTTCTCAACGAGAGCCGAAAACCGTTTCCCCTCAGGCGTGCTTGACGTCGTGGCATCGGCCCAGATTGGAGGCTTTTCGAGCTTCAAGACCTGTTTGCGGACACCATCCAGGCTGTTCCACCGCAGCTCCGCCGGACCCGGTGGTGCCGTCATGGCCCGGGTGTTCTGGTTGTCGTTAACCGACACGGAACCTTCGAGGACGACGAGCACCAACGAAGCAACCGGTACCGGTGCATTGGCTGGATCACCGGTGGGGTCGAGCAGTTTGAAGCGAGTGCCGGCGGGCCAGCGGCCACAGAGTTCCACCGCAATGCGGGTATTGGGTGAATCCAACACCAGAGTCCACGATTGATCCCAGAATCGCAGTCGGACCGTGGCGGAGCCGATCGCCCGGGCATTCGTGAAGTCCACACGCCCACGATCCAGATCGAGATCGAGATCCACTTCTTTGGGTTCGGCCAAGCTGAATGCTGTTTCGAGAACTGGCAGTGGCGAATTCGAGTTCCAATCGGTCAGCGACTTCACCTTCACCGCACCATTCTTGGAAACAAGTGTTGCACCTGGAAGGCTGACAATCAGGTCGCGGGAGTAGATCTCCGCATTCTCTGGTAAAGAACGGAACTGGTTACCATTGGCCAGGCGTGCCGAGAACATCGCACTCTTGGCCTCCGACTTGGCGACCACTGTGCGCGGTTGAGCGTCCACTCGCGGTTGTGCGCCGGCTTCTCCTGACAAGGCGCACAAACCCAAGATGGCAGACACCACCGAAACCATTCTCAAACGAGAGCCCATAATCACCCCGCAGCGAAAGTCGTTGTGGCACCCACTGCATCACTCAGGAACCAGCCGGGAGTATCGCGATTTTCCCGACCAATGTGCCGGCTTTCCCGAGTGTGTTCTCTTCTTGCAGTTTGTGTGCGGCCACGGTTTCAGCAAGTGGGAAGGTCGCCCCGATAATGCTTTTCAATTGCCCGGCTAGCAACCAGCGGTTGATCTCGTCGGCGCAGACGCGTTGCTCAGCGCCCGTCATGTTGAACATTGCGAAACCATGCAGCGACAATCCTTTCACGTAAAACGGCCCATTCGGGAAAGCCGGACGTGCTTGTCGACCAGCCATCACCACGATGCGGCCGCGTTTGGCCATCAGCTCAATAGTGCGGTCGAAATCGGTCGGAGGTTGTGTTTCGTACCACACTTGAATCGCGGCCGGCCCCGAAGCAGCTTTCACCTGATCAACGAAATCGCTCGCCCGGTAATTGATGACATGATCGGCTCCAAGGTCGCGGGCGATCGCTTCCTTGTTTGGGCTCCCCGCTGTCGTAATGACGTTGGCCCCCACCGCCTTGGCCATTTGCACCACCATCGAGCCAACCCCGCCCGTACCACCATTCACAAAGACCGTTTCGCCGGGTTGTAACTTCGCACACTGGAACAAACCCAGATGGGCTGTGATCCCGACCAACGCCACCGTAGCGGCCTGGAGATCCGGTACACCTTGCGGAGTTTGGTAAAGCCATTGCTCATCGACAGCAAGAAACTCCGCACAACTGCCCTGTCGGCCCAGAAGTCCCTGGTTCGAGCCCCAAACACGCTCTCCCGGCTTCCAGGTCTGCATGCCGGCACCGACTGCCTCGACTGTACCCGCAAAGTCGGTTCCAGTTATGGCAGGTCTGGGAAGCGGCATCGGTGCGGCACCGCTGCGGATGTAAACATCGATGGGGTTGATTGCGGCGGCCGTGACGCGCACGAGCACCTCACCCGCTTGAGGAACGGGGACTGGCAGTTCGCCAATCTGAATAACTTCGGGTGATCCCGTTTTCTCGAAGTAGGCCGCTTTCATACGTTCCCCCGACATAAGTCTACCACCTTGGACGGCACGGCTGCAAAATCAGGCCCCGGGTCTGACCCCAATTGGAGCTGCACCCGATACAATAACTGTACTCCTCTGTTTCTCCTGCGGGGAGCGGTGCAATATGAATGATCCGAACAAGCTGACTGAATACGGCACTCAAATTGATCCCCAGCTCATGGTGCTGCCACCGGATGTGGCCGAACTGGAACTGGAGCCGGGCCACCCCGGAATCGCCGACCACGACTACATCGAGCGCCGGCAACACCTCTTTGCGATCTGTCGCAAACACCGGCTTGAGCGACTCGGACCACCCGCGGTTCTGTACACCGATGAGGAAACCCGTATCTGGCGCGAGGTGAGCCCTAAGCTCGACGCGCTCCATCGCAAATATGCTTGCTCGATCTACCTGAAGGCCAAGGACGATCTGGCAATTAACCAGACCGAGATCCCGCAGTTACGCGACATCAGCCATCAACTGCAACAGGTGACGAACATACACCTGGTGCCCGCCGAGGGTGCCCTGCCCTACCGCACCTTCTACGAATACATCGCTGAGCGGGGATTCCCGGTCACCCAATTTATCCGCCACGGCTCGCACCCCGAATTCACACCAGAACCGGACATGATCCACGATTGCCTCGGTCACGTTCCGCCACTGATGAATCAGGATTACGCCGAACTTCTGACACTCATTGGCAAGGCTGCCGCGACCACGAAACTGGGCGATCAGGTTCTGGCACTCAAGCGCTTTAGCTGGTTCAGTATCGAGTTTGGGCTCATCGAGGAACACGGAGAAACCAAGGTCTTCGGAGCCGGCATCCTTTCGAGCACTGGCGAAATTCCACACTCGTTGTTTGCCAAGGAAGCCACACGTCGCCCGTTCGTGACGGATACGGTGATTACCACGGACTATGATCCTTCGCAGATGCAGAAGGACTTTTTCATCGCACCGTCGCTGCAGTTTCTTCGGCGCGAACTGGAAGCACTGGTTCGTCGGTTCAATATCCCTGTGCTGTGAGCGACCGCTCATGGACTCGCCAAGCTAGGCCGTCGCATCCGATATCCTTCTTCG
>JBGTAO010000050.1:0-6006 GCA_041749835.1 Gemmata sp.
GCCGTGTTCAATCACGGGGCGAAAACGATCAACGCAGCAGTCAGTGGCCGGCCCACTCGATCGACTTCAGGTCGATTCCCTGTTGCACCATTTCGAACAACGGCGACATCTCACGCAACCGGCTCACTTCGCGAGTCACCAGATCGACGACGAAATCGACTTCTTCTTCGGTGTTGAACCGGCCTAGCCCGAAGCGAATGCTGGAGTGAGCCAGTTCGTCGCCCACACCGAGTGCCCGCAGCACGTAGCTCGGTTCGAGGCTCGCGCTCGTACAGGCCGAGCCGGACGAAACCGCCACGTCCTTGATTCCCATCATAAGTCCTTCGCCCTCGACATACGCAAAGCTGATGTTCGCGTTGCCGGGCAGGCGTTCCACCGGATGGCCATTCAGATACGATTCGGGTAACTTCTCCATGATCCCCTTGCGAAGCCGCTCGCGGAGTTGGAATGTCCGCTCGGCTTCCTCGGGCATCTCGCAGCGAGCAATCTCGCAAGCGACACCGAGCCCCACGATCAACGTCACCGGGAGGGTTCCCGAACGCATACCGCGTTCGTGCCCACCACCGTCGATCTGCGGTTCCAGGCGGACGCGCGGATCTTTCTTACGGACGTAGAGTGCTCCGATTCCCTTGGGTCCGTAAATCTTGTGCCCCGAGAGGCTCAAGAGGTCGATTCCCATCGCTTCGACATTAATGGGCACTTTTCCAACCGATTGCACGGCGTCGGTATGGAAGAGGATGCCCCGTTCCTTACACAGTTTGCCGATCGCTCCAATCGGTTGAACGGTGCCGATCTCGTTGTTGGCCGACATGATCGACACCAGGATCGTCTTGTCGGTAATAGCTTGTTGAATCTGCTCCGGTTGTACTTGCCCATACTGATCGACCGGCAAGTAGGTGACCTGGCAGCCTTCGCGCTCCAACCGCTTGCAGGTATCCAATGTCGCTTTATGCTCAGTGGCCTCAGTGATGATATGATTGCCCTTCTTGCGATACATGGCGGCAACGCCTTTGATCGCGAGGTTGGTGCTCTCGGTGGCACCGCTCGTGAAGATGATCTCCTTGGCGGTCGCACCAATCAGCGTGGCAATCTGCTCGCGGGCTTCCTCAACAGCGACTTCTGCTTCCCAGCCAAAGGCGTGGCTCCGGCTGGCCGCGTTGCCGTACTTTTCGGTGAACCAGGGCAACATGGCTTCAACGACCCGCGGGTCGGTCCGCGTGGTGGAGTTGTTATCCATATAAATTGGCATCTTCGACATGATGGCTTCAAACTCCTGGTGAATGTCGCTCGTCGGCTTCTTTAATTGGCGTTGCTGCTCGTGTTGATCACCGGAGCATGCCGGGCACGCTCGATCGGCATCAGCGAGAGTGAGAGCAACCCCGAAGTTGCTGCCGGCGCGAGGGCTTGTTTCGATTGAAAGAGTCCTGCCAGAGTCACCGTTCTCAGCACTTCAAGCAATCGGACATGGACCTCGGCGAGGGGCTCGCGCAGCGTGCATGCACCCGCGTGCGAGCAGCCTGCATGTTCTGCATTGTCGTGGACTCCGGCACTGCACACCGCCAGTTGGAACCCGGATTCGATACACTCCAGCAAATCTGCCAGGGTAATCGTGTCCGCAGGTCGGGCCAGGGCGTAACCACCTTTGACCCCGCGGTGGCTAGCCACGAATCCATGCTGGCACAAGTCTTTGAGGATATTGGCAACAAATGCTCGGCTCAGCCCGAATTGGTCCGCGACAGCGCGGGCCGTCCCCGGGCGCTGATACAGGTAAGACAGTATCAGGAGTGCGTAGTCGGCCTTGCGACTCATCAGCGTCACGGCTCGCCTCCTGTGCAGGGTTTGGGAATCAGTACCGCTCTACTACCATTTTTAGCCAGCGATACCGCAGTAAGCAAGTGCTATTTCGATGAGATCCCGTCTCAGTAAGGGGTTCGGCTTTACCCGTACCAGGCAAAGGTGGTACGTTGCCGCCGTTTCACAGCGAATACCTTTCCCTACCCGGGCGGTCATGGATACGACACCCCGCAACGCTCGACTGAGCCTGGTGATTCCGGCATACAACGAAGCCGCGGTGATCGCGCAGGCGATTACCGAAGCCGAGGAGAGCCTCGCAGGGCTGTTCCCCGATTTCGAGATATTGGTGGTTGATGATGGCAGTCGAGATAGTACTGCCAAGGTCGTGACCGAGTTACTACCGAAAGCACCGCACACACGGCTGCTCCGGCATTCCGGCAATCGTGGCTATGGCGCAGCACTTTGTACAGGGTTTGAGGCTGCTCGATTCGAACTCGTTGCTTTCACCGATGCCGATTGCCAGTTTCATCTCCAAGATCTGGCCCAGCTCTGCACGTTCGCGTCGGGAACACCTGTCGTGGTCGGGTATCGCCGCCATCGCCAGGATAACCGCCGTCGCCGCTTCTTCTCTTGGGGGTATAACCGACTCGCACGTACCCTCTTGAAGACCAAAGTTCGAGATGTGGACTGTGCCTTGAAGTTGTTCCATCGCGAGACCTTGGCCCAGTTACTGCCAGCGTCGCGCGGGTTCTTCGTGAACACCGAGATGATGGCACGAGCGCAGCAACTCGGCATCCCGGTTATTGAAGTGCCCGTGCAACACCGTCCGCGTGCGAGTGGTGTCAGTAAGGTGTCGCTCCGCGAAATCCCACAGACAGCGGCCACGCTCTTGCGGTATTGGTGGTCGGAAGTGGTCTGTGGTCCGCGATCCCGTTCGCTCAACCCGATCGTGTTTCAGGCCCGCTTGCCTGTTCCTGAAGTAGCTGCCGCACCAGTTCCAGAGCCGCCTCCTTCGAGTTCACCCGCGATTCGAGTTGGGCTTCCCGGACCGTATCGAGCAGATTTTTGAACGCAGGGCCGGGCTTCATTCCCGCCGCAATGAGGTCCGCACCGGTCAAGATCGGTGGTGGATCTAACTCTTCGCGTGGTGTTTCCCGCAAGACGCGTTCACAGAATTCGACATGATTCAGGCTCTTCTCGGTGGCGATCGCATCGGCACGATGCAGTTCGAGGAGTTCTAAAATCCCCGGGTGAACGAGAATCGTTTTCAATTTGCTGGGCCGCAGATTCGGGGCGTCCGCCAGATACTGGTGCTTTCCCACCAGCCAACACAAGCGGATCTTCTCGGCGGTTGAGAGCCGAAGTCTCAAGGCAATCGCCTCGGCCATTTCCTCGCTCTGGTGCTCATGTCCGTGGGAGGTGATCCCATCAGCCAATCGTGCCCCCGCACGCGGTTTGCCAATATCGTGAAGCAACGCCGCAAATGCGAGTGGAAACGAGACTGTGCCACGCAGTTCTTCGACCACGCGAACCGTGTGATCCCACAATGTTCCGGTGTGGGCCTGCGGTGGTCCGTGGGGTGACGTAAATGTGGTAACCAGCTCGGGAAGGATCGGTACAACCAGACCAAACTCGCGAAACAACCGAATCCCGCGGCCTCGGTTGGGGTGTGTTAGCAGTTTGCGCAATTCCTCGGCAATGCGTTCCGCAGAGACGACCCGGATTTCCGCTGCCAACTCCTGCGCGGCTGATTGTGTGGCGTGGTCAATGGCCAGATCGAAGCGTGTGGCCATGCGCACCGCTCGGAGAATGCGCAGCTTGTCTTCGGTGAAGCGAGCCTGAGGGTTCCCAATGGCCCGGAGGATCTTGGCGTTCAGGTCTGCCTGGCCGCCGACGTAGTCGATTAATCGCGCCTGGATTGGGTCGTAAAACATGCCGTTAATGGTGAAGTCTCGGCGGGCCGCGTCTTCCTCGGGAGAAGAGTACTGAATGCTGTCGGGCCTGCGGCCATCGGAGTAGTTGCCATCGGAGCGAAAGCTGGCCACTTCCACCGTGAGCCAATCGCGGTCATCTCCGCGCGGCCCGATGACCTGAACAACGCCAAAGCTCGCTCCAATCTCGTTACGGCGTTTGAACAATGGGCGAAGCTGCTCCGGTCGTGCGTCGGTGGCGATATCGTAATCGTCGGGGGCCAGGCCGAGCAGTTCATCACGCACGCAACCGCCTGCCCAGAGGGCGGTAAAGCCCGCGGCTTGAAGCGTGTGAACCACATCTTGAGCAAACTCGCGTTCAGTCATAACACCTGGAGTTGTGCAGAACGAAAAGCGACCCCATCGAGTGTACCCGCTCGATGGGGTCTGGTTCCGTCCACCAGTGTGGATGTCGGTGTGCCGTCTCAGGGAGTGTCTACAATTACCAGTTGCCGGCGTTGAGCCTGAAGCCCTGTGCTCTACCGTTAAGCTACCCCGCCAGTTGGTTTGGGCGAAGAGGCGGGGACGGGAAACGAACCCGTACCTCAGGGTGGGTTGCCGGTCATTCGATTAGACACCTCGGCACGAGTTTAAACCTGGCGTGAAAGTCTTATCCTCGGGTGTAGCCGATTTGCCTCTGCCAGTTGGGCTACCCCGACGTGGTAGAAAGTGTCGGGGGTGGGATTCGAACCCACACTGTTACGGCCACGGTTCAGCCTGAATCGAAAACTCAGCCTGCACGCCTGTGCGTTGGTTATGATCCCGCGAAAGACCAAAAGGTTCAAGTGAAATCAGAAAAGCCTGGCCTTCGGGGTTCGCCACGGCTTTCGGTCTTCGGCCGTTCGACTCGGGACGTGCGTAACCTTGGCGTTGATTGATGCGGATAGATCTTCGAATTGGCAACGATGAACCAACTCGCATTCGTCCGTTGCCGTGTGGTCGGAAATCGGATGCTTCACGTATGATAAAGGAGATCACCGCGAGGACGACGACGTGACTGTGCACACCATGCGGCTCGTGATGGGCATCTTGTTCTTGCTACTGGCCGGCTTGGTTTTCGGTCGCCACTGGCTGATGCCGGGGCTCGACGCCGAGTACAACTCGCGGCGGATGAACCTTGGCGGTGTGTTAGCGCTCGTCTTTGCCGGATTGAATTTGGCACGCTGGTATCTGGTTTGGTCGTACCGCCGCCGCCAGGCCACACCGGTGCGGGCTCCCTTGCAACCAGATCCTTCGGTTGTCCGGCCCGAATCGCCCAATCCGGATTTCAACTTCACCCAGGACAAGAGCGTGAAGTAGCCACTTGCTCCGGATTCCGTGGCGTGCACCAGTTATTGAACAGGTGGCAGCCCAAGCACTTCGACCGGCTGGCGACCTGTGGAACTTTCGGCCTCCATGTGCGTACCCGGCTCCTGGTGTTTCCATTTCAGATAGGCCAGAGCCACGGGTGCCCCCAACCGAGGCGAGTCGCAACTCGAAGTGACGACCCCGACCTCTTGATCACCGTGGAACAACTTGCTGCCAGCGGAGAGCGGGCCACCGTCCAGTACCTTCAACCCCAGGAACGTTCGATTCACGTGGCCGGCGCGATCGCGAGCCATCACGATGGGTTCCTGCCCCAAGAAGCATCCTTTCGTGTAGCTCACCGCACGTGCCGCTTGTCCCACTTCCATCACGAACCGGTTGGCGTCGATATCGATGCCAAAGATCGGCGTTCCGGCCTCGATTCGTAGCGTTTCGTAAGTCGAAGGGCATCCGGGTGCGGCACCGGCCGCCAAAAGTAAGCCACGGACACCTTCGGCACGCTCCCGCAAACACACAATGTCGTATCCGGGTAATCCCAGTTGATCGCGGTGTCGCAAACTGCACGTTGCACTGGCACCAAAGGTCCGTTCCATGTGCGCAAATCGTGGCAAATCCGGAACGGGTTCGCCAAGTGTCTGCTCAAGAATGATCCGAGCTTTGGGTCCAGCCAGATGGAACTGTGCGTATTGATCAGTGACATCAGCGATTTCGACCTGTTCGGATATCAGATAGCGATCCAGGTATTTCACCAACTCACCGTTGCGACCGGGCGTGGTTTCGATCCACATGCCGTGTCGAGTGTCGCTCAGTCGGACATGATAGATCCAAGTTGCGAACTGCACCTTGGCCCTCGAATCGCAGAAGTAAGCTTCCAGGCCACCACCCAGTGGTAGGTTCTTGGTATCATGCGTACTCAAGTTGCCGAGAAACATCGGAG
>JBGTAO010000051.1:0-3436 GCA_041749835.1 Gemmata sp.
TTCAACCATGCGTTTGGTGAGGTTTTTCCACTTCCCGGTGGTGTCTTCAATGAAGCGGCTGTGGTGCCAGGCGTTGATGGCCAGAAGATGAGTAAGAGCTACGGCAACACCATCGAGATCTTCGCGGAAGGGAAAGCACTCAAGAATATAGTGATGAGCGTAGTAACCGATTCCACGCCAGTGGACCAACCGAAGAACCCCGAAACGTGTAACGTCTTCCGTCTGATGCGCCTGTTCGCTTCGTCCGGTGAGTTGGAACAACTCGCTCACCAGTACCAACAACCCCTGTTCAACGCCGACCAACGCGGTGGGCGACCCTTCGGATACGGCGACGCGAAGCTGCAATTGCTTGCCAAGATCGAAACCTACTTTGACCCAGCACGAAAACGCCGCAAACAGTTGGAATGCGACCCCGGGCGAGTGGAAGAAGCGTTGGCTGCCGGAGCACGCCGGGCGCGGGAAGTTGCACAAGTCACATTACGCCTGGTTCGTCAGCGCGTCGGGATGCTCGGCCAACCCGTGTAAACTCGGCGGCAGTCCTTCCAATACCGCTGGAACCACACAATCACTCAAGCCTGAGCAAACTATTCGCCTCGGGCTTGAAGAATCAACAATCTGCGCACGTCTCTTGCCAAATCCGCCGCGGCCACTTGTGAACGTGATCTAAGTTTGTTCGTGGGCGTGATGCCACGGATCACGGCACGACTCCCGCCTTCGTTCTCCCCCTCAGATATTAACCTGCACGCCAGGGTACTGCCGTGTCAATTGATTGCCCCCATTGCCAATACCGGCTCAATCTGAAAGACGCTAAGCCGGGGCGCTATCGACCGCGTTGCCCCGCATGCCGTGAACCGTTCGTCTTACACATTTCCAGTGAGCCACATGTCAAGCCAGTCGTTTTGAAGCTGAACTCAAGCACTTCTTTAGCATCGAAGAAGCCCGGCGAACCCGCGTACAAGCCGCAAGGAGCCAGCCAACCACCCGCAACAGAACCAGCACTGGCCCACGTGGGGCATTCCCGTGATGCAGGGTGGAGTGGTGTTGCTGCACTAACCGAGCCGAGTGCCGCAGTTGCTGATGCGAAGCGTGCTCCCGAGGCTGTTGGAGCGGAAGCGAGCCACCCGGGTAATACCCTACCTGCCACGGACATCCGTGGTTATGCGATTGAACGGGAACTTGGTCGAGGTGGCATGGGCACTGTCTTCCTCGCCCGGCAGCTTTCGCTCGATCGGCCTGTCGCACTCAAGGTGATGAGTAAGCGATGGGCGGCGGACCCTGTGTTTGTCGCTCGCTTTACCCGCGAAGCGTATGCTGCGGCACAACTCTCGCATCCGAACATTGTTCAGATCCATGACATCGGCGCGGTAGCTGGTCTCCGCTTTTTTAGCATGGAGTATGTTCCGGGGCGGTCGCTCTCCGACTTGGTCAAGCAGGAAGGCAGGCTCGACCCCGAGACAGCGGTGGGCTACATGCTTCAGGCGGCGCGAGGGCTCCGGCATGCCCACGATCGCGGCATGATTCACCGCGATGTGAAGCCCGATAACTTGCTTCTCGATGAACAAGGGTTGGTCAAAGTTGCTGATCTTGGCTTGGTCAAGACTCCCAGCACACAACGGGCTGATGATCGGCTCACCGGTTCTGCATCCCGGAAAGGTCTGAACTCACTTCCATCGGAGATGACCGGGGCACGCATTGCGCTTGGCACGCCGGCGTATATGTCGCCTGAACAATGCCGTGATGCTGCATCGGTTGATCTGCGTGCCGACATCTATTCCTTGGGTTGTACGCTCTATGTGCTGGTGACGGGTCGCCCTCCGTTTGAGGGAACGACCGCGATCGAATTGATGAGTAAACACGCTTACGATCCGTTAGTACCACCCGAGCAGCTTGTGGCTCGTGTTCCCAAAGGGCTTTCGGCGATTATCCAAAAGATGATGGCCAAGGAAGCTTCGGATCGTTATCAGTCGATGGGCGAAGTAGTTCGCATTCTTGAGGATTGGTTGGGTGTGCAGCATGCGGGTACTTTCACTCCGCGTGAGGACCAAATTGAGCAGTTGGAAGCGTACGTTGTCCAGTTTCAGACAACATCGCATGTGCACCTTCGGCGTCGGTTGGTTCGGGGATTTCTGACGGGACTTGCACTGTCAACGCTGTTGATTGCCTTCTTCGGGAAGTTGATCTGGGCATTTGGGCTGATCGCCTTGTTCGTTCAAACCGTCCTGGCGTATTTCGTGATCGATGGCGTGTCCCGAAGAAGTTACTTGTTTGGTCGTGCCCGCCAATTCGTTTTGGGGTTGTCGTGGGGAGATTGGGGAATCGTAATCGCTAGTGTGTCACTCTCCGCAATCATCTTGGCTATGTTGAGTGCCTTGTTCATGTGGGTCGGGTTCGGACTGGTCGGAGTGGGGCTTGCGTTCGCGCTGCGTTTGGGACTGGATCGCGCCATCGATCAGGAACGAAGTGTTGTCATTGATGGCTGCGAGCGTTTGATCCGTCGTCTACGAACCCAGGGACTGGATGAGCAAGACCTCCGTCAGTTTGTTGCCAAGTTTGCTGGGCGAGATTGGGAGGAGTTCTTTGAAGCTCTGTTTGGTTATGAAGCCCTGGCTAGCACAAGGAATGTGTTGCTTCGGGCTGGCTCGGCAGGTGTCCGGAACAAGCATGCCGCCTGGCGCGAACCGATTCTTGTGCTTCTCGATTCGATTGAAAAGAATCGACGGGAGTCGCGGGAACGCCGCCTTCTGGAGGCCGTGGAGCGAGCGCAGTTGGTTGCGACTGGCGCGACTGTTGAGGCCGCGCAACTGCAAGCGGAGCAGGCTGCCGAGGCGATGGTTCATGCAGCCGGTCTGATACGTGCCACGGATCGAGACGATCCAGTCGCAGCGCGATCGCCTCAGCAACAACACACGCCAATCAATGTGTTGGCAGCCCTCAGTGCCGCAGAACAAGACCCGCTTCACTTTGCCAGCAGACATTCCTTCTCCAGTCCTCGATTCAGTTCCGGAATCGTACTTCTCCTGCGAGCCGTGCTGGCTTCAACAATACTTGCCAGTTGCATTTTGTGGGCTCACCAGAACAGGATCGTTCCGTGGTCGAGTGTCCAGGAAACCGCGACTCATGTGCTGGAATCGCAAGACTTGCAGGCCATGCAACAACAGGTTTCACGTGATCTCCAAAAGCCAACCCGGCCACTCGTCCTGCCGCCACTACCGGAACGCGCCACGGACTGGGTCGATGGTTGGAACGTTGGGTTTGCAGGTTTGCTACTTCTGGGTTCACTGGCCTATCGCGGTGGAGTGATGGCGAGTTTTGTGTTACTTGGTTCAGCCGTCGCGGCGCTGGGGCCACACCTGGGGATTCGAACGGTGGACCCATTTCAGGCTTCTCATGTCGCCGTCATACTGGCCTCGGTGCTGGCACTCATCGGCTTTCGCTT
>JBGTAO010000052.1:0-4704 GCA_041749835.1 Gemmata sp.
GCCCGGCTCCATCGCGGAGCAACTTGTCGGCGGTCTCCTTGATTTGGGCAGCGTACTCGGCAACACCCGGCGGCTGATAATGATTGCGATTGGTGGATTCCGGAAGATCGGCATCAGTGATTGCCTCGAAGGGTGTCTTGGGAAGATCCGCCATGGATGGGCCAACATTTTTTGTGTGAGGATTCGGCCACAAACGCAACACCATTGTAGGATCTGGATGCCGGGTTCCCGAGTTTGGCGTTCATCGTTCGACTGGCATCGCTTATCCTGACAGCCAAGGAGACACTGGAGATGAGTGCCGCTACCGACTCGCTACCTGCTGAACACGTGGCTCACCCCGTTCGCACCATCGAGAACGTGCCCGGGCGACTGGGGCTGTGGTCACTCAATGTGGCCCGCAGCCGGGGCGCGTTCCCGTGGCGGCGAAGGCTGGCACGGGCGGCACTGCTGGTACCTCAAGTTCGCCACTGGGAAAACCAGCATCTCAAGCTTACGGACGACGAAGTCGTTGCGAAAAGCATGGAACTGCGGGGCAAGGCACGTGGGAAGTGGGATCTCGATTCACTGTTGCCCGAGGCGTTTGGCCTGGTGAGCGTGGCCATTCAACGCGTGCTCGGTATTCGCCCATTCGATGTCCAGATTGCCGGCGGTGCGGTCATCCACTTCGGCGGATTGGTCGAACTGGCAACGGGTGAAGGGAAAACGGTGACGGCCTCGCTGCCAACATACCTGAACGCTCTCAGCGGGAAGGGTGTTCATGTCACAACCGTCAACGACTACCTCGCCAAGCGTGACGCCGACTGGATTGGGCCGGTGTACCAGAAGCTCGGGCTCGATGTGGGCTGTCTGCAACAGAAGATGGAAGAGAGCGAGCGGTTTGCCAGTTATCGCCGCGACATCACCTACGGCACGGCTGCCGAGTTCGGCTTCGATTTCTTGCGGGATCGCCTCAAGGTTCGCGGTGGTCAGGCGGAAGCCCTTCCGTTCTGGATGCCGTGGCTGCCCGGCGTGGGGTCCTCCAAGCTCGATCCCCGGACCCAACGCCCACTGCATTACGCCATTGTTGATGAAGCGGATAGCATTTTCATCGATGAAGCCAAGACTCCGCTGATCATTGCCAGCGCAACACGGTTAGCCGAACCCGAAGAACAAGTCGTTTATCACTGGGCCGATCGCGTGGCCCGATCGATGACCCGCGACGAACACTTCACACTGAACCTGAAGAAAGACAAGATCGAGATCTCCGAGGAAGGCCGGCAACTCATCCGCTATTCCGAACCGCCCAGCGGCAAGCACGCCAAGGCCATGGACAAGATGATCGAAGCAGTCGAGCGGTCGTTACACGCACACCACCGTTTTGCTCGCGATCAGCACTACATGATCAACTCGGAAAACAAGATCATTATCATCGACGAAGGCACGGGGCGGCCGATGCCCGATCGGCACTGGCGCGATGGGCTACACCAGGCTGTCGAGGCCAAGGAAAGTGCCCCGATCAACATGCCGAGCGAACACGCTGCCCAGATCACCTTCCAAAACTTCTACCGGCTTTACACCAAACTGGGCGGGATGAGCGGCACCCTTTGGCCGAACTTCTGGGAACTCCGCAAGGTTTATCGATTGTGGACGACCCGCGTACCGACCAATCGCCCCAACAAGCGTGATGTACTCGCCGACGAGGTCTACCCGACCGAGGACGCCAAGTTCGACGCGGTGGTGAAGAAGACCCAGGAAATGCTTGTGTCCAATCGCCCGGTCTTGATTGGCACTCGCACCGTGGATGCCTCGAAGAAGCTCTCGGCCAAGCTGACCGCAGCCGGGGTGACCCATAAGGTGCTCAACGCCGAACAGAATGTTCACGAAGCCGAGGTGATCGCCTTGGCGGGCCAAGCGGGCGCGGTCACCGTGGCCACGAACATGGCCGGCCGCGGTACCGACATCAAGCTCGGGGTCAGCGTGGCCGAAGCCGGCGGCCTACATGTGATCGGCACCGAACGGCACGAAGCCGAGCGAGTCGATCGCCAGTTGATCGGTCGTGCCGGTCGGCAGGGCGATCCCGGTTCGGCCCAGTTCATGCTTTCCCTGGAAGATCAGCTTCTCGAAGGGCTGGGATCGGGCCGGCAACGCGAACTCGCTGCTTATGGTCGCCAGGGTGGCAAACGGAACTGGAACGCTTATGCACCACTCTTTCGATTGGCACAGCGGCGAATCGAAAAGCGGCACTATCGTCAGCGCCTCGATCTCAAGAACTTCGACAAACAGCGGCAAGAGATGCTCAAGGACATCGGAGCCGATCCGTACGTCGATTGAGCGGACTCGGACGAGCCGACCGGGGAAAGCTCGCACACTTTGGGCATCTGCTGACCGTAGGTCGCGCCGGGTTGTAAACTACTGTCATGTCCAACGCCGAGATTCCGACGCCGCCTCCCTGGTATCGTGAGCCACTCACCGTGGGTGCGGTGCGGCTGGCTTCGCGTTTTCACCTTGCACCACTCGCGGGTTACACCAATCTTCCCTTTCGACTCTCCATCCGCGAGATCGGCGGCGTGGGGTTGTGTACCAGCGATCTCGTGAACGCCCGGGCCATCGTCGAGAACATCAAGAAGACGATGGAACTGCTCGCCACGGATGCGGCTGAGCGGCCGCTGTTCGTGCAGATCTTTGGGAATCGGCCCGAGGAGATGGCGGGAGCGGCACGCTGGCTCATCGAACGGAACCTGGCCAACGGCATCGACATCAACATGGGGTGCCCCGTTCGCAAGGTGGTCAAAGGCGGCGGCGGTTCGTCGATGCTCTGCGACACCACCGGAGCCACGGTCGAACTGGTGCGGAAAGTTGTGGAAGCGGTTCCGGTCCCTGTCACCGTGAAGATGCGCCTGGGCTGGGACGACGACAACCTGACGGCTCCCCACTTCGCCCGCGAGTTCGAAAAGTGCGGGGTGGCTGCCATCACGATCCACGGCCGCACACGGGAGCAAGGTTTCTCCGGGAACGTGAAGCGTGAGGGCATTCGCCGCGTCGTGGAAGCCGTCGAGACGATTCCCGTCTTTGGCAATGGCGATGTCCGTACGATTGCCGACGCCGCACGCATGATCGAGGAAACCGGGTGCCACGGCATCGCCATTGGCCGCGGAGCGTTGGCCGACCCGTGGATGTTTCGCCGACTGACCAACTGGATCAACACCGGCGACCCCGGACCGCGTGGCAGCTACGAAGAGCGATTCGCGTTCATGCGGTTGCACCTGAAGCGGCTGGTCGACTGGAAAGGCGACGAGAAGTACGGTTGCATCCAGTTCCGCAAAATCGCCACCTGGTACACTCGCGCGTTGCGCATGCCCAAACGAGTGCAACAACGCCTGGTGCACCTCTCGAACCTCCGCGAGTTCGAGGAACTGATCGCCCCACACGCCGAGGCCGGTGCACCGCCCGGTTGGTCCGAGTATGATACGCAACAAGCCGACATCGCTGTTCCCAGTGGACCCATTTCCCACTGGTGAACCGCGCGGGCTTCACCAACACCTGGATTCGTTACTACTCCCCGGAGAAACCGCATGACTCCGCTTCAATCGCTGGTCGCCGCTGGAACCAAGTTGTGGCTCGATTCCGTTGATCCCGATGAGATCGCCCGCAACCGTGCATTCGGTGCGACCGGAGCCACATCTAACCCGATCATCATTTCGGATCTGTTGAAGACGGGCCGATTCGACGCCGACATGCAGGGTATGATTCGTGCGGGTCAGGACGACGAAACGATTGCCTGGGCGATGACCAATCAACTGGTGCAAGCGGCACAAAAAGTGTTCGAGCCAGTTTGGAGCGAGACGCAGGGCAACGATGGCTGGGTCAGCTTCGAACTCGATCCGTTGCTCGAAGACCCCGCACGGAACCTTCCGGAAGCCGAGCGGACCAAGCAGTACATCGCGTTGGGTAAGCAATGGTCGGCGGGCCACAAGAACCGTTTGATCAAAGTTCCCGCGACCCCGGGCGGGTTGGACGCACTCGAAGAACTAGTCGCTGCCGGCGTTTGCGTGAACGTCACGCTGATCTTCAGCGAACGGCAATACGATCTCGCCCGGGCGGCGACCTGGCGCGGCATGCAACGGCTCGCTAATCGCGATCAGGTCAAGACCGTGTACAGCATTTTCGTGAGTCGGCTCGATGTGTACACCGAGAAGCACGTTCCCGATCTTTCCGCGGCCGCGCAGGGCCTGGTCGGCATCGTGAATGCCAAACACATCTGGCGGCTCAACCAACAATTCTGGGCCGATAAAGGGTTGAAGTTGCAGCAAGAGATGATCTTCGCGAGCACGGGCACCAAGAAGCCCAGTGATCCGGCATGGAAGTACGTGGAAGCGTTCGCCGGGAGTGATATCGAAACGAATCCGCCGGCCACCAATAAAGCCGTACAGGACAGTGGCCGTACGTTTACCCGGCAAGTCGATCAACTCCCGCCGGCAGCCGTGCTCCAGGAGATTGAGCAAAAGGTTGATATGGCCAAGCTGGAGACGACGCTGATGCAGGAAGGCATCGAGAAGTTCGCGGACCCCCATAAGGGGCTGTTGAAACTCATTGGTGAGAAACGAGCCGCGCTCAAATAACGTACTCCGGCGAGCGAAGCCATGGAAGAAGTCTCGTTCGCCGAATCAGAGACGCCGGTGGGAGTCGAACCCACACATCAGTGCTTTGCAGGCAACCTACCGGGCC
>JBGTAO010000053.1:0-12892 GCA_041749835.1 Gemmata sp.
GCGTGTCGCCGTTGGTGGCGAGCACCTGGAAGACGCCGTCTTCACCGACATCCAGCACGGAGATATCGAAGGTACCGCCGCCGAGGTCGAAGACCGCGATCTTCTGGTCTTTCTTCTTGTCGAGCGCGTAGGCGATGGCCGCCGCGGTCGGCTCGTTGATGATGCGCATCCGCTGCTTGACGACCTTGCCATCCTTACCGCGAATCTCGTAATCCGTGTCGAAGCCGGCAATCGCGGCTGCATCGATGGTGGCTTGGCGTTGGGCATCGTTGAAGTAGGCGGGCACCGTGATTACGGCTTTGCGGACCGTGTGTCCCAGGTACGCCTCCGCCGATTCCTTGAGCTTGCGCAGGATCATCGCCGAGATTTCCGGCGGGGTGAACTGCTTGTTATCGATGTCCACCTTGACCAGATCGTTGGCTCCACCGACGATCTTGTAAGGCACGAGCTTCTCTTCGGCTTCCACTTCGCTGTGGCGGCGACCCATGAAGCGCTTGATCGAATAGATCGTGCGTTTGGGGTTGGTGACGGCTTGCCGCTTGGCTTGATCGCCCACCAGTCGCTCGCCTTTATCGTTAAACGCCACGACACTCGGTGTCAGGCGGTTGCCATCCTGATTCGGAATGACTTTAACTTCGTTCCCTTCCATCACGGCGACCACCGAATTCGTGGTACCCAGGTCGATCCCGATAATCTTCTCTTCTGCCATTGGTTATTCCCCTTGTCTGAACTTCGACCCGCGCCGCGCTGCGGTTGAGAACTGCTTCGTCAGAGGTGATGCCAGGCCCACGGCCCAGTCTCAATCAGCCTCGACTGATCAACCACACGTCACCGGAATGAGCGGGTCTGCTGGTGTTCATATACTTGGAGCAGAGTGAGGCACGCAGGGATTCCGGAGTTCCTGGCAAAACTCTGCAAGCAACGTGCCACCAAAATCAATTCCGAATTCAACCACTCGCAATATCTTATTCAATATCAGCTTGCGTAGATTAACACCGTCGAAAGTGTGGTGATTTCTGAACTTTCACACCGAGTAAGGTGTCATTTCGGCAGTTCGATACAAGTAACGCACTGACAAGGGATTCCGAAGCCATCTTCGGTGTTCGGAATCCCACTCAATCGGCATTCTCTGCGCCACGGAACGGGTTTTCCTGACGAGCGCTTCGTTGACGGTCTGTTCTTGCCCCGCTACATTCTGAACGAACTGCGCATACGCAACGTTTGGGCACCCACCATGACCCGCAAATCCGACAACGGCCCGTCATCATCGCCCGATAAGGCAGCGGGGAACCTCAAGACCTTGAGGGTCCAGATCGACAAACTCGATCTCCAGATCCTGGAGCTTCTGAACAAGCGAGCCGCTGTCGCGGGGCAGATTGGCAAGGTAAAAGCCGACCAAGGTGGTGATGTATTTTCGGCAGCTCGTGAGGAAGAGGTACTCGGACACATTCTGACGGAGAATCAGGGTCCACTTCAAGAGGTGACACTCAAGGCGATCTTCCGGGAACTCATCTCGGGTTCGCGTGCGGTTCAAAAGATTCAGCGGATTGCATTTCTTGGCCCAGAATACAGTTATAGCCATCTTGCGGCGTTGGAGCGCTTTGGAGAAGCAGTGGCGTTCAACCGCACGGCCACGATTGCCGCGGTGTTCGAAGAAGTGGTCCGACGCCATGCCGATTATGGAGTTGTGCCACTCGAAAACTCCACGGATGGGCGAATCGCCGATACCTTGGACATGTTTATCCGCATGCCCCAGGTCAGGATTTGTGCCGAGATCCGATTGCGGGTCCATCACCATTTGTTGGCGAACTGCCAACAGACCGAAATTCGTCGCGTGTACAGCAAGGCACAGGCTTTGAGTCAGTGCCGCACCTGGCTCAGCAAGAACCTGCCGCATGCCACGCTCCACGAAGTGGCCAGTACGTCGGACGCTGCCAAACTGGTGCTCACCGAACCGAACGTCGCAGCAGTGGCCAGCCGTCAAGCAGGTGTGAAGTTCGGCATCTCCACCTTGTGTCACAACATCGAGGACTCGCCGTTCAACGAGACACGATTCGCCGTCATCGGCATGGCTGATAGTGCCAAAACGGGCCACGACAAGACGGCCATGATGTTCCAGATCAGCCACGCGCCGGGTGCGCTCGCCGACGTTCTCGGAATCTTCAAATCGAACAAGCTCAATCTGACCTGGATCGAATCCTTCCCGTATCGGGAAGCCAAGGGTGAGTATGTCTTCTTCATCGACTTCGACGGCCATCGTGAAGACACCAAGGTGAAGAAGACCATCACGGCCATGGAAGCCATCTGCGATTCGGTTTCTGTGCTGGGGTCGTATCCGCTGGCCCGGCCATCCGACGATTAAGGCCCGGGCTTAGTTGCGAGCAATGCCACAAGATAGTGGTCAAAGCCGCACAAAGCACCAGTTCACAACTTCGGAACTCACGCTACATTGATGTAGGTCCCTCACCCGTAACGGAGCCCGAGGCGTTGCCCTCGGCTCCCGCCCGACCGTTGGAAGTCCCCAACCATGATCCTCGTCATCCGCCCCGATGCCACCCTGGAACAAATCGAACATGTGATTGAACGGGTGCGCGAACTTGGCTTTACACCGCATGTCAGCCGGGGCGAGAGCCGCACGATCGTCGGTGTGATCGGCGATGAAACCAAGCCCGAAGCGCAGAACTTCTCGGCCATCCAGGGCGTCGAGCAAGTGCTCTCGATTCTGAAGCCATTCAAGCTCGCCAGCCGCGAGTTCCATAAAGCCGATAGCGTGGTTTACGTGGGGAAGGTCCGGATCGGGGGAGGCAGCCTCGCTATGATCGCGGGGCCGTGTGCCGTGGAAAGCTACGAAGTCGTCGATGCGATTGCGAAGTACGTGAAGGCAGGTGGAGCCAACATCCTCCGTGGCGGCGCGTTCAAACCACGCACCAGCCCGTATGCCTTCCAGGGAATGGGCGAAGATGGGCTAAAGATCCTGCGGGATGTCGGACAGAAGTACGAGATGCCCGTGGTGACCGAGGTCATGGACCCGCGCCAGGTGGAACTGGTTTGCCAGTATGCGGATATGCTCCAGATCGGCGCTCGAAACATGCAAAACTTCGACCTGCTTAAAGAGTGCGGCAAGACCCGGACACCGGTGTTGCTCAAACGCGGCATGAGCGCGACAGTCAAGGATCTGCTGATGTCCGCCGAGTACGTGCTGGCCGAGGGGAACAAGGATGTTGTGCTCGTCGAACGTGGCGTCCGCAGTTTCGAAGACAGCACCCGCAATATGCTCGACTTGAGCGCCGTACCAAACGTGAAGGGGCAAAGCCATCTTCCAATTATCGTGGACCCGAGCCACGCCACGGGCCGGCCCGACCTGATCCCCAGTATGTGCCGGGCCAGTGTGGCCGCCGGTGCCGATGGCGTCCACGTAGAAGTACACACCTGCCCGGAAAAGGCGTTGTCGGATGGCCCGCAAGCCTTACTGCCCCATCAGTTCCTCGATTTAATGGGCGAACTCCGTCGGCTCGCTTCGGCACTTGATCGCGAGTTCTGGGCACCCAGCGAAAACTAATTCCGCAGGCCCCTCACTGCTGCGCGGGCGGTGAGATCGGCACTGCATCATCGGACCAGATTCAGGATTCGCACCATGGCACGGAAGAAGTTCATTGCTGGCAACTGGAAGATGTACACCACCCTGAGCCAGGCTCAAGAACTCGCTTCCGCCGTGGCCAAAGGTGTTACGACTTCCGATGTCACGGTCGCGGTTTGTCCACCTTTCCCTTGGCTGATTAAGGTCAGTGAAGTTCTCAAAGGATCACACGTCGCACTGTGTGCTCAAGACTGCGCAGCGGATCGTGAAGGGGCGTTTACCGGCCAGGTTGCACCGCAAATGCTTCAAGAAGCTGGCTGTCAGTACACGATTGTCGGCCACAGCGAGCGTCGCCACGGGCTGCACGAACCAGATGGATTGCTCAACAAAAAGGCAGTAGCTGCGTTGAATGTCGGGCTAGAAGTGATCTTCTGCATTGGTGAGTTACTTTCAGAACGAGAAGCGGGCCAAACTGAGTCCGTTCTCCAACGGCAATTGACGGCAGGCCTGAACGGCATTTCCCCGGCGCAACTAGGCAAACTCTTAATTGCCTACGAACCAGTCTGGGCGATCGGAACGGGGAAGGTCGCAACGGATCAACAGGCCCAGGATGCCCACGCCTTCATCCGGAAAACCGTTGCAGGGCTTGCGGGTGACGCAGTGGCAGACGGGTTAATGATTCAGTACGGCGGAAGTGTCAAGCCGGAGAACGCCGCGGGACTGATGAGCCAGCCCGATGTCGATGGAGCCCTGGCAGGCGGAGCAAGCCTGAAGGCCGATTCGTTCCTGGCGATTGTGAACGCCGCTCGCGGTGCCAAGTAAGGCGGAACTCGTTACCTGCAATTGCGAGACCACTTCCCGCTTGCACATGGTATTTCTACATTAACTGTTCACGGGCATCATGAGCAGCTTTTGCCCGGGATAATGTGCGGAGGTAGGCCGTGGCCCTTTTTGGCGATGGAGTGTGGTGGCTATCGCACCTTCTGAATTTCGTGGTGGTTGGGCTCGGGCTACTCCTGATGCTCATCATCCTGATTCAGCGCGGGAAGGGTGGCGGACTCGCCGGTGCCTTTGGTGGCGCGGGCGGTTCAAGCCCGTTTGGTTCCAAAGCAGCCGATCAATTCGTCAAGATCACGCTGTGGCTGGCGGGGGTTTGGATTCTGGTCATCATGATCCACGTGAAAGTGGTCAAATACGATTCGGGTGAACAGGCCAACACCTCAATCACGACCAGCAATTGAGCCCGAACCGTTTCCTGGATGGATGCATCCCTTCTGTGCGAGGCTCACTGGCGTGTTGCTCAGTATGACCGGGTTCGGGGAAGCCCGAACCCAAACTGATGCGTTGAGGATCGCGGTCGAAGTCCGCGCTCTGAACAATCGCCATCTGAAAGTTACCGTTCGCGGCACCGATCCGTACCCGATGTTTGAAGCGGAACTCGAGAAGGTGGTGCGCCGCCATATTCGCCGTGGCACCATCACCGTTCATGTGCGTGTGGAACGCGAGTCACGGGCTGCTGACTTGATGCTGAATGCACCAGCAATCTCGACTTACCTTCAGCAAATCCGTGCGGCTTGCGAGCTTGCCCAAACACCTGAGTATGCGGCCGCCCTCCTTGCGGGTGTGCTCGCTCTGCCTGGGGTTGCACCAGAAGCCCGCCATTTTGGTGCCCCACCCGACGACGAATGGCCCGCCGTGGAACAGACGCTGGAAGGGGCTCTGCGGCAACTCGATGGCATGCGACGCGAAGAAGGCAAAGCGATGGCCTGCGAGTTAGCCGTTCACCATCGCACCATTACCGAGAACCTCGATGCGGTGCGAGAACTCCTCCCCCGCGTGACGACAGACTATCGCCAGCGGTTATTGGAGCGCGTACGCCAAGCTCTCTTCGATGCAGGTGCGATCGTACAACCCGAACACCTGATTCGTGAGGTCGCCTTATTTGCCGATCGAACCGATGTCTCGGAGGAAGTCACTCGGCTCTCGGCACACCTCGAACAGTTCATGGAACTCGTTCGCAAAGGTGAAGAGGCGGGGCGGAAGCTGGAGTTTGTGCTCCAGGAAATGGGGCGTGAGGTGAATACCCTCGGATCGAAGGCCGGAGACGTGACAATCTCGCGGCATGTATTCGAAATCAAGGCGACGTTGGAAAAGGTTCGTGAACTGGTTCAGAATGTGGAGTAAGTCCACAGCTGATTCTGACGTAAGATTCCGATTGGTCGCTTCCGAGTTCTGTTGCAGGCTGGGGAACTGCCATGGATCATGCAACACGAACGGGAGCACTTGGGCCATTGGTGGTGGTCTCGGGGCCAAGTGGGGTCGGGAAAACAACAGTAGTGGAACGCCTTCTTCGGCGGAACAATCTCCCGTTACGCCGTGCAGTCACCGCGACCACACGGGACCAGCGCGTGGGCGAGATTGACGGAATCAGTTACCACTTCTGGAGCCGCGACGAGTTCCGCCGTGCGACGGAAGATGGCCGAATGCTCGAGTGGGCGCTGGTGTTCGATCGCGATTACTATGGCACACCTCGGAGTGAGGTGGACCAATATCGTGCGATCGGAGTCGGCGTCGTCCTCGTGATCGATGTCCAAGGAGCTGCCACGCTAAAGGCCGTTTACCCGCAAGACCGTGTTTCGATCTTTGTGATGACACCAAGCTTCGAAGCGCTGGAGCAACGGCTTCGCAGCCGACAGGATACCACCGAGGATCGGGTGCTTCAGCGTCTGCAGACAGCGCGAGAAGAAGTGGCTCGCGCCGGTGAGTTCGATCACCGCATCATCAATCGTGATCTGGAAGAAGCTGTGAATGAATTGGAAGCCGTGGTTCGGTCACAATTCCGGATGCCGCCGCACTCACAACCCGTCAACAACTGAGCCAGAACACTCACTGAGGACCACCCATGCTGGATGAATTGAAGGAAGAAGCGATCGTAAACAAAGTTGGTGGGCGCTTCAAGCTCTCCACACTGATTCAGAAACGGATGGTTGCCCTGAACACTGGTGCGAAGCCGTTGGTCGAACTTCGCGGTGCCGACAAGATGGCAATCGTGATTGCCGAGATTATGCAGGACAAGATCTACCTCGATGCATCGGGCTCGGTCCAGACACGCAACCAAACTGTAATGGCCAACCTTCCCGGATCGTATCCGGGCATGCCGGGCTCACTCCCACCATCACCCGGCAGCACCGGAAGGGCCGATAGCGAAGATTGAAGCCATTTTGTTGCCTGGGAACAGGCAACGATCCGATTACCCAGTGGTCCCGTTCGCTCAGCGGGGCCAGGACTTGAACCCCATTCATATCGGATCGCCCGCTTAATGCTTTTCGCATACAGATTTCCGGACACGCCGCGACCGTACGTGAGAGTTGCAAGAAAGTGATCGTGTTTGGAGCAGAACCGAACACAATTGGCTTTTGTACCGTAGAATCATCACCACGTGTTCCGTTCCGTTTCCTCCACAGTCACGGGTTCCCCAATCATGGCCGACCCGCTCACGTCTCCCTCGCTGCCTTCCACAGCCGATACCATTCCCTATGTCCCGATCTCATGGATGGCCGTTGCCGCGATGAGCGTAGCAGCGCTGTTCGTGTTCGTGCTGCTCGGGCTCGGCGTCACCTCATTCGTGGGCAAAAAGCCGCTGATTATGCCGGAGCTTCTGGTGTTCTCCGTGATTGGTGTCGTGCTCAGCTTCGCTGCGCGACGGATCATCCGGAACTCGGAAGGAACTCGAACGGGCGATGGACTGGTGAACTACGCCTGGTGGACCTGCGTGATTATGGGGCTTGGCTATGCGGCATACCTGTTCGCCATCGACTTTTCGATTCGACGTGATGCTGAGAACGAAGTTCAACGGTGGGTTGGCTATGTCATGAAGGATGAGGTGGGCAAAGCGTTTGTCCGCACTTTGCCACCCGAACGCCGGGGCAATGTGAACGCGGACAATACCGCTCAGCTAGAAGCCGAATTCCGGCCCGAATTGCTTGCCTTTCGCCAAAGCGATCTCGTTCGAACGGCCACGCGCAACAAGGGCGAATGTACGTTCACAGTCGGTGGTCTGAAGGACTGGAATTACCGTCCACAAGGTGTGGAGTGCATGCTGACCGGTCTGCTGAAATGCGCCGAGGGTACCTTCCCGGTCAACATTCCCTTAAGAGGGAGTGAAGGTGTGACGGGCGCGGAAGGTGGCGCGGGGCGACAGTGGTCCATCTTCACGCCCCCCAATGGGTTCATGATCAAAGATCGCATCAGCTTGACGCCTTACGGCTGGCTCGTAGCGGCACTGGAACGATCAGGGAACATGTTCGGTGGTCGATTCATCGATGCCGTGGGCACCGGACCTGAGACGGTTCCGTACCTGTACCAGGCGATGATTCATCAGGGCAATAACGTGAACAAGTGGGTTGATATCGGCAACTCACTGCCAGGTCGCCTCGCAATCGGCGGCGGACCTGCCGCGGCGATGCCCTACACCAATGCGTACGTAGCTTACTTCCCCGATCAGTTCTTGAAGTTGCCGGGTGGTGGAACGCCATCCGCCGAACAAAAGTCGCTGTTCAAGAAGCTCTGGGAGAGTTTTGGCATCGTTCGCAGCGGCGGCCGGCTCAAGAACAACCCCGACAATACCGAACTGGTTCGCTTCACCGATACCGGCGTGGAAGTGACCGTGCCCTGTGAACTGCCCATGATGGTGCCGGGTGGCGCTCCGACCGCTGCGCGGTGTCGGTTGGTTGTTGCTCTCACCGATCCGGCTCTCGTGGCGGAACTCAAGGAACTCAAGTCCAAAGCCAATCCGGATCAAGGAACCTCGATCCCGCCGGAAAGCCTACGTGTTCGTGAGTTCCCCTGGCGCGTGGTCCGTCTGGAAACCGATCTGTACCCGATCACTGTGGATCAGAAATCCGAAGGCGAAGGCGGCCCCTGATCCCGGCACTTCTCCCAAGAGCACTGGTTCATTGCCTACAATAAGGTTGTGACCAGTCCCCCTGGGAGAAGTTGTATGACGGGGAACGAACCGGGATTCAGCTCGATTGACACCGCGATGGAAGAACTCCGAGCGGGTCGCATGATCGTCCTGGTTGACGACGAACATCGCGAGAACGAAGGCGACCTTGTGATGGCGGCCGAAGCCATCACTCCCGCAACAGTCAACTTCATGATTCGCCACGCCTGTGGCCGGCTGTGTGTCTCCTTTTCTGGACCGCAAGCCGCACGTCTGGGCCTCGAACTGCTTCCAGGTGTCAACCTCGATCCCACTGCCACACCGTTCACCCATAACTTCGATGCCCGTTATGGCATCACCACGGGGATCTCGGCGCACGATCGCAGCCGGACAATCCAGGTGTGTGCCGATCCTTCAACCGGGCCACACGATCTTGCCCGCGACAAAGGCCACATGGATGGCCTCATCGCGCGCTCAGGTGGGGTTCTCGTGCGGGCGGGGCACACCGAGGGGAGTGTCGATCTCTGCCGACTCGCGGGCCTACGGGAAGTAGCAGTGATCTGCGAGGTTCTCAATGAAGATGGCAGCATGGCGCGTCTCCCCGACCTCGGTGAGTTCTGTGCCAAGCATCAACTAAAGATGTGTACCATTGCCGATTTGATCGAGTATCGGCGGCGGCGCGAGCGGCTGATTCAGCGCGAAATCACACTGCAATTGCCCACCGAATTCGGCGTCTTCGATCTCTTCGCTTACAGTTCGCTCGTGGATCAAGACCCGCATATCGTGCTAACACTCGGCGGCATTGGTCGGGAAGATGCAGCCGGGCTGGTTCCGGCTCAGGCAGAACCCGTGCTGGTGCGCATGCACAGCGAATGCCTGACCGGCGACGTGCTGCACTCGGCCAAATGCGATTGCGGCCCCCAATTGGCGTTCGCCATGAAACAGATTGCCAAGGCGGGGCGCGGTGTGATCGTGTACATGCGTCAGGAAGGTCGCGGGATTGGGCTTCTCAACAAGCTGAAGGCCTACAAGTTGCAGCAGGACGAAGGGCTCGACACTGTGGAGGCGAACCGGCGACTGGGTTTCGCGCCGGACTTGCGGCATTTTGGCATCGGTGCCCAAATCTTGCACGATCTGGGCGTTCGCGAAATCCGGCTGTTGACCAACAACCCACGCAAGGTCATTGGACTGGAAGGCTACGGGTTGCGAATTGTGGAGCGTGTTCCGATTCAGATCCCCGCTGGAGACCACAACCGCGGCTATCTGAAGACGAAGAAAGCCAAGCTGGGCCATCTGCTCGACGATATGGATGCCGCACCACCCACGTGAGCTTTCCCAACAAAAACAGGTGATCCCGTCGACTGTTCAACGAGATCACCTGTTCCATTTCAAGCCGAATTCGTTCTCGCCTAAATGCTTACTTCTTGTCGGCGAGAGCGGCCTGGGCGGCCGCCAGGCGAGCAATGGGTACACGGAACGGTGAGCAGCTCACATAGTTGAGCCCGATTTTGTGGCAGAAGCGGACGCTATCCGGTTCGCCACCATGCTCGCCGCAAATCCCAATCTTGAGATTGCTATTCGCACTTCGGCCACGTTCCACACCGATCTGCATGAGCCCACCGATGCCGTCGAAGTCGATCACCTGGAACGGGTCCTTGGGAACCAGATCGTTCTCGGTGTAGTGACGGATGAAAGCACCGTAATCATCACGGCTCATGCCCAGGCCAGTCTGCGTCAGGTCGTTAGTCCCGAAGCTGAAGAACTGGGCTCCGCCTTCCTTCACGATCTTGTCGGCACCAATGCACGCTCGCGGGAGCTCGATCATTGTGCCAACAAGATAGTCGACCTTCATACCCTTCTCGGCGAAGACCTTCTCGGCGGTCTCGTGAACGAGCTTGGCCTGCGCTTTCAACTCGGCCGGGAAAGCGACGAGCGGAATCATGATCTCGGGCTCGACTTTCACGCCTTCCTTCGCGGCATCGCAAGCGGCTTCGAGAATCGCCCGAGCTTGCATCTCGGTGATCTCGGAATAGACAATTCCCAGACGGCAGCCCCGGAATCCGAGCATCGGGTTGAACTCGTGCAGCGCCTTCACCCGGGCTGAGATGATGTCCTTGGACACGCCCATCTGCCGGGCCATTTCCTCCTGGCCCTTCTCATCATGGGGAAGGAACTCATGGAGTGGCGGATCGAGCGTGCGGATGGTCACGGGGTGGCCATCCATCGCCTTGAAGATGCCGTGGAAGTCCTCGCGTTGGAAGGGCAACAGCTTGGTCAGTGCCTTCTTGCGATCTTCGAGCGTCTCGGCCAGGATCATCTCGCGCATCGCCTTGATGCGGTCGCCCTTGAAGAACATGTGCTCGGTCCGGCAGAGCCCAATCCCTTCCGCACCGAAAGCGATCGCTCCGGCGGCCTGCTCGGGTTCGTCGGCATTGGTGCGGATCTTGAGCGTGCGGGCTTCATCGGCCCACTTCATCAGCTTGTCGTACTGCTGGAAAACCTTGCTGTCTGCGGGCTTCAGGGTCTTGGAGAGCAGAACCTGCACCACCTCACTGGGCTTCGTGGCGATCTGGCCTTCCATCACTTCGCCGGTGAAGCCGTCGATCGAGATGAAGTCGCCGTCGTTGTAGACCTTGCCCTTCACGGTCAGGGTCTTCTTCTCGTAGTCGATCTGCAGCTCCTGGCAGCCCACGATACAGACCTTGCCCATCTGCCGTGACACGAGCGCTGCGTGGCTGGAGGCACCACCGAACGCGGTGAGAATACCGTCGGCCGCTTGCATCCCGCGAATGTCTTCGGGGCTGGTTTCGCGGCGAACCAGAATCACACCTTTACCATTTTTCAGAACGTAGTGCTCGGCGTCGTCGGCAAAGAACTTGATCCGGCCCGTTGCGGCACCCGGACCAGCATTGATGCCCTTGGCGATCACCTTGGCGTCGCGCTTGGCCGCGGGATCAAAGATCGGCTGCAACAACTGATTGAGGTCATCGGGCGGGATGCGGCCCGCACTCAACGCTTCTTCCTTGGAAATCAGCCCTTCTTCGACCATATCGACAGCGAACCGCACGCCCGCGAAGCCCGTGCGCTTGCCATTGCGTGTTTGGAGCATCCAGAGGCGGCCCTTCTGGATTGTGAACTCGATATCCTGCACGTCCTTGTAGTGCTGTTCGAGCTTCTTGCGGATCTCCATGAGCTGCTGGTGCGACTTCGGCATCTCCTTTTCTAACTCGGCGATCTGCTTCGGAGTCCGAATGCCCGCCACGACATCTTCGCCCTGAGCATTGATCAGGTATTCGCCGTAGAAGACGTTCTCGCCGGTGGCCGGGTCGCGGGTAAACGCCACACCAGTCCCGGAATCGTCGCCCATGTTGCCGAAGACCATGGAGCAAATGTTGACCGCGGTGCCCCATTCGTGCGGGGAGCCATACTGGCGGCGATAGACGATCGCGCGATCGTTATTCCACGAACCGAACACAGCAGCGATGGCACCCCAGACTTGTTCCATGGGGTCGTCCGGGAATTCCTTGCCCTTCTTCGCCTTCACCACAGCCTTGAATCGCTTGACCAACTCCTTCAGAGCCGGCACATCGAGATCGGTGTCGAGGTGGACGCCCTTCTCGTGCTTCAGTTCTTCCAGGATGTGCTCGAAGGGGTCGATCTCGGTCTTTGTTTGTGGCTTCAGGTCCAGGACCACGTCGCCGTACATCTGAACAAAGCGACGATAGCTATCCCAGGCGAAGCGCTCATTCCCGCCGGTTGCTTCAATCAGCCCGGCCAGCGTCTTCTCGTTGAGCCCGATGTTGAGCACCGTATCCATCATGCCGGGCATCGAGACGCGAGCACCCGAACGACACGAGACCAACAAAGGGTTCTTGGCATCGCCAAACTTCGCACCCATGACGCTTTCGGTCTTCCGAAACGCTTCTTCGACCTGAGCTTTCAACTCGGGTGGGTACGACTTCCCATTGGCGTAATAGTAGTTGCAGACATCGGTTGTGATGGTGAACCCCGCCGGCACGGGCAACCCGATCCGACACATCTCGGCGAGGTTGGCACCTTTACCGCCAAGCAATTCTTTCTGCTTACCAGTGCCTTCGGCCGACTCGCCACCAAAGAAGTAGACGTACTTCGTGCTCATTTTCGCCCGTTGTGATAGGGAGTGTCGCCGCCCACGTGCGGCAGCAATTCGAGGATCGTTTTACGAATGCAGAACCTCGACGGCCAAGCCTGCTCCACATTCCCGCACATTGTGAGGCGATTGGCCTGGGAGTTGCCGCGGAGTTCCGGTGATGCGGGTTTTCGGGAGTTGGAAAATAGGAACCCCGAGTTGCCCGTCTAAGTGCTTGGCGTCTAGAAATGCGACATACACCGAC